>JAFLBY010000157.1 GCA_017302855.1 Candidatus Kapaibacterium sp. | reverse complement strand
GTAAGGATATTCCCTTCGGCAGGTGCAATAACTACACTGCCACCCGGGGAAACAGAAGGGGCTTGTATAATATTCGGAGCTTCATCCACTTGAATTAAGCGTATGAGAGTTCCTTTATCGTCCAAGACATAACAACCTATGGCATTGCCCCTTTGCGCAATAAATGCACGAATAGTTTCACCAATATATAATGGTTGTGAAATAGGAAATCGGAAAGACATTTGCCAACGTTTTTTGCCTTGAAATGAAAAAGATTCGACGACGCTTATCGGTTCTCCAATGCCAATATTATAGCTGACAGTAAATATATCACCTTCCGGATTTGTAGAAATATGTCTTGGTGTGGCTTCGGGTATTGCTGTATGTACAGTATTTCCTTTTTTATCCATAAGTATTATCGAAGGAATATCTTTACCATCTCTATTTTGTGTCGCGCCGATTGCAATATGCGATTGCGCAATAATAGGTGCAGCCGTGATTGTATGCGATGCCAAAGCTATACGTTCGGCTTTTTTATCTGTCATGGAATATATCAGTAAAGAATCCGTACCTTCACCGTATGTTGTTATGCCCGCAATAATTATATTTTCATGTACCACAGGTGAACCAACCAATGTATGCGCTGTGGTATAAAGCCGGAAAACATCACCATTATCTGATGCAACAAAATATATCTCTCCTTGATGATGTGTGACAATAATACCATTCTCATAAGGAATAATATTTTCCCAAAAGATTTTTTTAGAAGTTTGGGCAATACGTTTTTTCCATTTTCTTTTACCGTTTTTGTCAAAACAATAGACATGCCCGTCCGTAGTACAAGCATATAGTGATTGTTGATTATCGCACATCATTGCTCCGCTGACAAGAGCCGAATCGTCAAGCTGTGCTTGCCATTCAACCTGATATGCAGTGACTTTCACTATGCGAGAATTGCGAGTAGCCAGAATTGTTTGATAGGACGAAACACATAAAGGCGGCACTGTGCAACCCGATGTATCAGCCATAGGTATTTTTTCATATATCGGTTGTTGTATATCGCGCAGCTCTTCATAATAATTTGTGTGTTGCGCATCGCCATACATAAGAAGCGATTTTTCAGGAAATTGCTGATGATCATTGCATCCGTACAAAAAAATAATCGCCGAACAAAGAATATACAATATTGATATATAAGATTTCATAGTGTTTTATAAAAATTGGTCATAAAAAAAATTATCCCCACAGCAAACCCACTGTGAGAAAAGATATAATAGTGGAAAGAGCAATAATTTGTGCAAGCAAATCAATATCCAAAGAAAATCGGTCTGCAATAACCATAGTTAAGACCATTGTAGGCATAGCAGATTCCAGCACAGTTGCTTTCAGAACATTGCCCTGCAAACCCACAGCAGCCGCACAAAGTGAACCAATATACGGCGCAAAAAGCAATTTAATCACTATGGGTGGAATAATCCATGCAATATGATGCACATGCGGCACACGTAAAGCAAGACCAATAGAAAAAATCATCATCGGCGGCACAGCATTACCCATCAATGTGCATGCCTTGAGCAAAAAGTCAGGAACAGGAATACCCGCAACATTACAGACTAAACCGGCACAAGCACTCCAAAATGGCGGTAGCGTGAGCATGGTTTTTATCCCGCGAGATAATGTTACCCCAATATGAGGTGGTGACATCTGCTCCTTCATTGGTTTACCATACTGTTCGGCAATCATCACTCCCACAGTCCACAATAATGGTGTCATGGCAAGTAAATCGAAGTATATGGGTATGCGCCTATATTCTTCACCAAGCAACGCCGTCACGGTCGGTAAGCCCAAGTATGTGACATTGCCCCACGTGGCTGCAAGCATCAATGCACCCATAGAAGGATTCGTAAGTCCTTTGAGGTACTTTTTCATGAAAGATAAAAAGATATAACTCAATGATAATGAAGCAATAACGCAAACGAAAGCCGTCATGGGTATTTGCCAAAGTTCTGCATTCACCGGCGCGCGGAACAAGACTGTAAAAGTAAGAGCAGGCAGAAAAAAATTCATAACCACGCCGCCCAAAGAGCGACGCACAGTGTCTGCGTCCGGTACATGGGGTATAAAACGCCATAAAGTACCCGCACCAAGCAAAAGAAAAAAAGCCCCGAAAACCTCTACCATATCTTTTTTTTTCAGCAAAAATAACTGCTCATAGCCGATAGTATTAAACCATTGCGTAATATTGAACTCAAATGCACTTTGTTTTATCCTATATTTCGGGGAATAAGATTCTATGAAATCTGCGACTATTGTCTTTATGGTATCCTTGGTACTATGCACTTCGTTTATGTCTGCGAAGAATTTTCATGCGTTGGCAGCACATACACCACACTCTTCTGTGGCATCGAATTATACATTTAGCGAGCATATTGCCCCGATTATATGGAAGCATTGTGTCAGTTGTCATCGTGACGGTGAAATTGCTCCCTTTTCATTGACGAATTATGAGGAAGTAGCCGAAAATGCATTGACCATAGCTGCCGTCACCAAATCGCGTTTTATGCCACCGTGGAAACCCACACAGTATGCCCGCTATGCCGATGAGCGCGGTTTGACCGACGATGAAATTCAGATTCTCGCCGATTGGGCGGCTGCCGGGGCACCACAGGGCGACCCAAGTAAAACTCCGCCTTTACCTGTATTTCCCAAAGGTTCACAATTAGGTATCCCCGATGTTGTGCTTTCCATGCCCGAAGAATTTACCGTCAAAGCGGATTTCAAAGATGAATACAGAAATTTTGTTATACCTTTTTCTTTTAGTAGCGATAAAAATATTTCTGCTGTAGAATTTCGTCCCGGCAATCCCGCCGTAGTGCATCATGTATTGATGTGGATAGACACAACAGGTAAAGCACGAAAAATGGATGCTGCCGATCCCTTGCCCGGTTATTCCGGTTTTGGCGGTGCCGGTTTTGATGATGCCATTGTATTGCCCGCAGCATGGGTGCCCGGTGCTGTGCCGCGATTTTTTCCCGACAAAATGGGGATTCGTATTCCCAAAAATGCAGATTTAGTCATGCAAATACATTATGCACCGTCGGGAAGTGTACAAAAAGACCAGTCCACGGTGAATATTTTTTATTCCGACGATAAATCTATTCGACAAATTCGCGAAGCTACAATTAATCCTCAGAATTTAGCCGGCGGCAATTCTTCTTTTCTTGTTAAAGCTGAAACAATCAACCGATTTAAAGGTGTATTGGATGTACCCTATGATTTCTCTTTGATGAGTATTGCGCCACACATGCACTTAATTGGTACAAAAGCTAAATCGTATGCCATTACTCCTAAAGGGGATACAATTAAATTAATTGCTATTGACGATTGGGATTTTAATTGGCAGGGATCTTATACATTTAAAAAACTTATTAAAATTCCCAAAGGTGCTAAAGTATATTATGAAGCAGAGTATGATAATACTGCCAATAATCCATTGAATCCGAATAATCCGCCTCGTGTGGTGCGTTGGGGTGAAAATACCACCGATGAAATGTTTTTATGTTATTTTTTCGGCATACTCTATTTACCCGGTGATGAAAATATTTCTTTAGAAACATCGAATCCCACTTCTCTGATTGATGAATCTTTTTCCATACATTCTCCTGCGGCAATTATTATTCCCAACCCCATGCAACATCATGGTATATTGTCATGGACTGCACCAAAAGATGGTAATTATTCCATATCAATTACGGATATTACCGGAGCAGTAGTGCAAACAATTGCCCGCAATACATTTTTTACTGCGGGGCATCATTTTGTCGAATTACAGAATGATTATTTTGCGAGTGGTATGTATTTTGTCCATATTTACGATGGCTCTTCAACACAAACCGTAATATATTCTGTCACCCCATGATTCGCTCTACTCTTTATTGCGTTTTATTCTTGACAGTATATGCACTTGGGTATGCTCAGGTACATACTGCAATATCCCTTGCTGAGCTACAACAAAGTAAGGGCATTTCAGTGATGATTTTTCTAAAAGAACAATGTCCGATTTGCCAAAAGTATGCTCCGACATTTCGCGAATTATATCAGCGTTTTGCATCGGACGGCATACGGTTTTTCGGCATATTTCCTGACAGGACACCGGACACTCTTGCCATTCACGATTATTGCAAAGAGTATGGGTTGCCCTTTCCAATTCACATAGATTCTACGATGGAATGGACAGAATATGCCGATGCGCGCATCACTCCCGAAGTTGCTGTGATTATTGACGGACATATTGTCTATGCAGGCAAAATTGACGATTGGTTTATCAGTTGGGGGCGCAAAAAAAATGCCCCCCGACACCATATCCTTGCTGACTTACTCACCAATCTACAGCAAGGTAAACCGATAAAGCAATCGCGGACTCAAGCGATTGGTTGCGCCATAGCCCGATAAATGGTCGCTGCATGATTAGCATGATGACAGCAGCAAGGCGATACATCGGCAACACCGTGGTTTTTGCGCTTTCAGTGATGAACGACTTCACCCGCCAAGAAAATCTCTACAATCACTGCAATCCCTGTATATTTGCCACAAGAATTAATTTTTATTTGCACAAAACCTCAGATGCCCTTATCTTGCTATGGAGTTCATAATTCAACGGTGTAAAAAATGAAAAATATGCGATATATATATGCACTATGTTCGGGCTTGATGCTTGGCGCGGCATTTCCGCCATTGCCCACATGGTTTGGAGCTTTTATTGGATTTATCCCCATAATTTTAGCGATTTTGACCCCGACCAATGACAAGTATCATAATCGGCTATTGTATATTTGTTTTTTTGTGATGCACGGCATATCTAATTGGTGGGTAAGCAGTTGGCAAACCGAAAGTGACCCTTTTTTGTTTGTGTCGGGTTTTGTATTATGGTTGGGTCACCCATTCTTTTTTATGCTTCCCTTTGTGGGGATGCGTTTTTTACGCAAACGATTTGGCGATGCGGTGGGATTGATTGCACTTCCTTTTTTGTGGACAGCATTTGAGTGGC
Source organism: Candidatus Kapaibacterium sp. (assembly GCA_017302855.1). Lineage (GTDB taxonomy): Bacteria > Bacteroidota > Ignavibacteria > Kapaibacteriales > UBA961 > UBA2353. The sequence continues at coordinate 3,117 of JAFLBY010000157.1, read as the reverse complement.
TGCATTCTCTTGGCGATTTATCGTATCCGTGGTTAAGTTTAGGTTATACGCAAGCATATAATACGGTTTGGGTACAAATTGCCGAAATTGCCGGCGTGTGGGGTGTGGGATTTGTGTTGCTCAGCATCAATGTATTATTGGCTTCCCTGCTCAAAGAAATCATCGAAAAACGCAGTATTCATTGGCGAATATTTGTTTCCGCGCGACTGATAGCCGCACTTGCCCTTTGCGTGCTGCCTTGGTATTATGGTCAGATTCGTTTACCGGAGATTGCCGCATTAGAAAGTAAAGCACCACATATTGTTGCCGGAGTCATTCAGCCCAATATCAATCCTTGGAAAAAATGGCAGGGCAGCTCTTTCGATCAAATTGCAGCGCATCAGAAAATTCAGGATTCTCTTAATGCTTTACAACATTTAGATTTGGCTCTTTGGAGCGAGACAGGAGTGCCTTATCTTGGACTGACAAACAGTAATCCCGAAGGACTTGAATTTCTTCGACCATGGATTAATGATTCCCACACAGCATTGCTCACCGGATTTTCCGAAGCCGTGATTTACAAAAAGCAAGATGCCCCCTACTATGCAAAGCCCATACCGAATGATCTTTCTATTATGGGTAACTTTTACAATGCCGCAATATTGATGGAACCGCGCGATATGGCTCTGCCACTTAAAGCACCTGTTCACAGGAAAATGCGCCTCACACCCTTTGGAGAAAATATACCCTTCGGCGATATATTTCCATTCCTTGAGCGGTGGTTGCAATGGGGCGTAGGTATATCAACATGGAGCAAAGGTAAAGTCCAAAAACCATTAACAATTGCTGTCGGAACGGGGGATTCTTTACGGCTTGGTTGTATTATTTGCATAGAGTCTGTCTATCCCGGATTTGTGAAAAACTATGCCGAAGCCGATGCGAATCTGCTGGCTGTCATTACGAATGATGCTTGGTATAATTACACATTCGGACCCGAGCAACATTATCGCATTTCTGCCATTCGTGCCATTGAAAATCGTCGTGCCATTGTGCGGTGTGCTAATTCCGGTGTCTCCGGCTTTATTTCTCCCAACGGTATGTCTTACAAAGAATTACAACCCTATATCGCTGCCGGACTTTCCTGCAAAGTTCCTCTGTTAACCGAGAAAACGCTCTATGTACGGTGGGGGGATTATCTGCCAATGGCTTGCACAGTAGTGGGGGCTTTATTGCTCTTTGTCGGCTATCTGCGAAAGAAAAATATCCCATAAAGCATTATTGAAACGATAAAAAGCCCGATTTTTGCACTCGAAACGGTAATACAAAGTTCGCTTTTGCGTCAATGTTCGCCGTTGTAAAGACTTAGTCCCTTTACAGGGGCTTTTCTTTTTTGTGTATGGTTACACCGATACTTGTTATACCATCACAGATGATTTTTCACTTATTCTGAACGGAGCATTTATTCATGTTAGGGTTTTTACAAAAAATATTTGGCAGCAAACACGATAAAGATGTTAAAGGGATACTTCCTATCGTTGATGAAATCAATGAGATATATGCCAAACTGTCTTCATTATCCGATGAAGAATTACGTGCACAAACAGACAAATTTCGCTCGCGTATTGCTGAACAACTTATGACCTTGACAAGTGAACGTGCTGAAATCAGAACACGCTTGCAAGAAGAAGATTTACCCCATGACGATCATCAATCTCTCCATAATCGTCTCAACGAAATCGGTAAAGAAGAAGATTTAATTATTGCCGATACCCTTGATGAGATTTTACCGGAAGCATTTGCAACCGTCAAAGAGGTATGCCGCCGATTAACCGAACGTAAACATCAATATACCGCCGTTGGCAATTCCATTACATGGGATATGATTCCCTATGATGTGCAACTTATCGGAGGAACGGTTATTCATCAGGGCAAAATCTCCGAGATGGCAACCGGCGAAGGTAAAACTCTTGTGGCTGTTTCACCCATGTATCTCAATGCTCTTCCCGGACGAGGCGTTCACTTAGTAACCGTTAACGATTATTTGGCTCGACGCGACTGTGAATGGATGAAACCCGTATTCGATTTTCTCGGCATCACGACAGCGGCAATTCAATCGGCAATGCAATCCGAACAAAGACGCGCTGTCTATAATATGGATATCACCTATGGCACCAATAATGAATTCGGTTTCGATTATCTGCGCGATAATATGGTAACTGAAGTGGATGAAATGGTGCAAAGACCTCATATATTCGCCATAGTGGATGAAGTGGACTCCGTATTAATTGATGAAGCTCGTACTCCGCTTATTATTTCCGGTCCCGTCGGCAATGCCGATAATCAACGTTTTGACCAATTAAATCCACGCGTCAGACGTATGGTAGAAGCACAAAATCGTTTGGTACAACAAATTGTAAATGACATCGAAAAAAAATTACAATCCGACAAAAAAGAAGTACGCAAAGAAGGCGGCGTCGGATTATTGCGCGCTTATCGCGGTTTACCAAAACAAAAAAAATTACAAAAATTATTGCAAGAACCCGAAAATCAAAAATTAATGCGTGAAACCGAACTTGATTATTTGCGCGATCAAGGAACACGTATGTCAGAAATTGATGAGGAATTATATTATACCATTGATGAAAAAAATCATCGTAAATCCACTTGCTAAAAATCCAATTGTTTGTGTTAATCCATCCATTCTTTATTTCTTATTTCTTTATTTTCGGAATTTTTTTAATTTTTTAAAAAAAATTTTTTATTTTTTTTTTTTTTTCAAAAAAATTCATTAATTCTAAAAAAATTTTAAAATAGAATTCTTTGTTTTCAATTTAAATAATAGCTGATCAACTTTTTTCAAATATTTAATTATTGTATTATTCTTTTTTTTTCTTTCTCATGTTTGGGTATGCATCAGTGACTCTTTCACTCTCAGAATATATTTCTCAAATCCATGACAATCCTGAAAATGACTTTGACGAACTTGTGGAATTAACTTCAAAACAGCAAAAGAAAACTTTATCTCTGCCTAAAAACATCCCTCACAATACTGGTGGCCGACCTCTTAAACCTCATTTTGTTTTAGAAGTTTCTCCCAATGAAGGTCAAGATGAAGACGATGAAGCCATTCCTTCTCCA
>JAFLBY010000156.1:4526-8156 GCA_017302855.1 Candidatus Kapaibacterium sp. | reverse complement strand
TTTGAATTTGGGAAAATTAAGAGCATACGTGACAATGAGATAGAGTTTGAATTTGTGCCCTTATTTAATTATGATGTGCAAGGTAATGTTCAACTCGTGACGGTGCCCAGTTATCGCAATACAGTATTTGTGAACGGAGTTCTTACCGCAAGACCTTGGGATGGTGCAACGGGTGGCGTGCTTGTGTTTGAAACCACCGCGGCATTAGACCTTGATGTGGGTTCAATAGATGTGAGCGGTTTAGGTTTCCGCGGTGGACTGACTAATAATGGTTCAAGAAATATTTTTAATGTTGCAACTTATTACAATTCCGCCTCGCAAATTGACAGCGGAGCTGCAAAAGGTGAGGGCATCGTACGTGCTTTGCTTGGCAAAGAACATGGTCGAGGCAGCTTAGCCAATGGCGGCGGCGGCGGTAATGGACATAATGCCGGCGGTGGAGGCGGTGCAAATGGCGGTGCAGGTGGCGTGGGCGGCAAAGAGTATCATAATAATCCTCTCAGCGCAATAGAAAATGGAGGTCTCGGCGGTAAAGTGCCGGAATGGAATCGCAATAATACGATTATTACACCTCGTTTATTTATGGGTGGTGGTGGCGGTGCCGGACAGATGAATAATAATGTCGGCTCGGCAGGTGCCAGAGGCGGTGGTATAATTATTATTCGCGCAAAAAATATAGTTGGAAGAAATAAAGTAATAAAAAGTAATGGGGCTTCACAAACAGCGGTATCACTCAATGACGGTGGCGGTGGAGGCGGTGCCGGAGGCAGTATTTTTCTTGATGTAGATCAAATATTATCGGCTCAAGGATTTACTATTCAAGTCAATGGCGGTGCAGGCGGTAATGTGAATACCGGTACAAATCATGGAGCCGGCGGTGGCGGTGGCGGTGGTGTAGTATTTATTAATGATCAACAATTCCAAGATAAAATTACTTTGGAATTACAAGGCGGTAAAAATGGCGTTAATATTGCAAATACTAATTCCACTTTAGCGAAAGAAGGATTAAATGGTCAACCTGTTTTCGGTGCTCGCATTCCCGAAAGCACTGCTCCCGAATTAGCAATCGGCACAGTAAAAAATGAAATTATATGTAAAGGAAGCAGTCGTCGTATAGGGGTACCCGTCACAGGAGGCAGACAACCCTATACCTATCAATGGGATCCGCCTACATATTTGGATAATCCTACTATTGCGCAGCCAACGACAAGTCCTGAAGTTGCCATGCGATACACCGTTATTATTACCGATGCAGCAGGCTGTAAAGATACCGCCAATGTCTCGGTCAATCTCTTTTCCTTACCCGAAATTGAACTTGCAGATACCGTCAATGTGTGCTTGGGTAATTCCCAAAGAATTGAAGCAAAAGGAATAGGGAAATTTCGATGGACACCGACAAATGATTTACAATTTGCCGATAGTGCCAATCCAATAATTACACCAACACAATCCGGGTGGTACTATGTAACATTAACCGATATTAATTCCTGTTCGCAAGCGGATAGTGTATTTGTGAAAGTGAACCCGCTGCCAACATTACGTTTGCCGGACACAGTATTTTCTTGTGTGGGAAAAGAAATAATTCTTTCACCTGCTAATGAAACGGGTGCGGCACCCTTGCAATATCGTTGGACATCTTCAGAAAACATAACCAACCCCTCACAAAAAACACTGCAATTTATTCCGCAGAAATCAGCGCGTTATATTCTTACAATCCAAGACGGCAATGGTTGTGTGGTGAAAGATAGCGTGGAAGTGGTATTATTTTCCGAAGCCCAAGCCGATGCAGGAAAAAATGATTCTGTATGTATTGGAGCAACAATGCAACTTCAAGCCACCGGCGGCACTGTATATGCATGGTCGCCCAATGAAGATATTACAGACACGACATCGCCCAACCCGATAGTAAGCCCACGCAATTCACGTTATTATTATGTGCGTATTGAAAATGATAATGGTTGCATAGGGTATGACTCTGTCTATATTACGGTCTTACCTTTACCGGAAACACCAATTATTACACAATCAACAGATACATTGTTTATTGATAAGCCATCCAATAATGCAATGAAAATTGTGTGGAAATATAATGGCGAAGTTATCGTTCGAGATAGTCATATTGTGATAGCAGATAAAACCGGTACATATACTGTCGAAATTATTGATGATAATGGTTGCAGTATTGAATCTGCTCCAATTTCATTCAGTATTGCCAATGCTCAATTTTGTACCGAAACAGTCAAAGCACGTGTGGGTGAAATAATCACACTACCGATATATGTATGCAATACACGCCTTTTATCGGAAAGTAAAACCACAAGTATCGAAGCAAGCGTCAGTTTCAATAAAACAACATTATTACCAATTGGGGATTACAGTGAAAACACGATTGTGGGTAATAGACGGATATTGAAAATACAAGGTAATGTGCCACAAGATACCACACAACCATTTGCATTTATCAAGGTGCAAGCATTATTGGGCACTGATACGCTTACACGTATAATTATCAATAATGGAAAAAGTATCGGTGGAAAAATACTCTTCACTTCCGGTTCGGGAATTTTCATTACTGATGGTATATGTCTTGAGGGAGGGGTGCGTTTATGGCAGGACGGAGATATTACAAGCATACAATCTGTGCAACACTATGATAACACATCTACAATAGCATATTCACTTTCTTCCACAGAACCCCACAAAATTGTTATTGCTACATCGCTCGGCGCGAAAGCAGCAGAATTTACCCCGACAACATATCAATCGGGGCAGCAACTCTTTGAATTTGATAATAGCGGCTTATCCTCCGGCATTTACTTTATTACGATTATTACTCCAACAGAAAAATCAGTAGCAATGTTCCACATTATCAGATAATTAATGTCTGTATAATCAACAGTACAATATCCCATGCCCAAACTTCCCCTCATTGCGGGGTGGCAGACGCAGTCTGTCGGGGTGGACGCATTTTCAATGGAGAATGAAGAATTAACAATGAAAAATAAAAAATTAAAAATGAACTATCCTCAAAACTTCCCCTCATTGAGGGGTGGCAGACGCAGTCTGTAGGGGTGTGGAAAGTCCAATATTTGCCCCAACTGACGAATCAACAATTTAGGGCTAATGATGATTCGCCATAACGAATACCCGAGAACTACGGCATCATACATACGCCTATGACAAAGTATATATGATGTCCACCGTGTGTATATCTTTGAAAAAGCCAACCGCTATACCACAAATTTTGTATTTTTGATGGAAGAAAATTTATCCATACATGAAAATAAGCACCTATGAAAAAGTTAGTAATTGCATTTTTTGTCGTGTGCATTGCAGCAGTAATGAGCGCCACAGCCCAAACCGCCGAAAGTTATAATACAGCCGGTATTGAAAAAGCCGAGAAAGGTTTTTATAAAGAAGCGTTTGACGATTTTACGAAAGCGATAGAAATCAATCCTCAAGATGCTGATGCATACAATAATCGTGGAAATGCTAAAGCAAAATTAGGAGATAATAAAGGTGCGATAGCTGATTTTACGAAAGCGATAGAAATCAATCCTCAAGATGCTGAGACATACTATAATCGTGGAAATGCTAAATCAGATTTAGGAGATAATAAAGGTGCGATAG
>JAFLBY010000156.1:0-4426 GCA_017302855.1 Candidatus Kapaibacterium sp. | reverse complement strand
TTAGGAGATAATAAAGGTGCGATAGCTGATTTTACGAAAGCGATAGAAATCAATCCTCAAGATGCTGAGACATACTATAATCGTGGAAATGCTAAATCAGATTTAGGAGATAATAAAGGTGCGATAGCTGATTATACGAAGGCCATAGAAATCAATCCTCAAGATGCTGATATTTACTATAATCGTGCTCTCCTGTATTATAATGAAGATAAAATACCTTTAGCTTGCGCAGATTTGCAAAAAGCCAAGGAATTAGGTTTAAATCAAGCAATTGCAATGATAGATGAATTCTGCAAATAATAGTGGTTGTTGAATACAGTTAAAGATAAAATTTAGGGTAGTTCGTGAGAGCTGCCTTTTTTTTTGATTTGTCGTTAATGAAGCAGAGTGTTACTTTCCTATGCAAAATGAGCTGAAGACGGCATTGAGTATGTCTTCGGAGGAGACTTGTCCCGTAATTTCTCCGAGTATCCGTATGGCGGTGCGTGCATCTATGGCTATGAGGTCATTGCTGTATCCTTGGTCGAGTGTGGTGTTGGCTTGTTGCAAATGTTGTATTGCTTGGTTGAGTAGTTGCGCATGCCGTTGATTGATGAGTATGTCTTTGGGTGCTTCGGTGTCGGGTTTTATGATGTCTGCGATTGTTTGGGTTAGTTGGTCTATGCCTTGTGCGGTTTTTGTGGAGATGGCTATGGTTCCTTCGGGGATACTCATATTGGGTATGAGGTCTATTTTGTTGTGGACGGTGATGATGTGGGTGGTGGGGAATTGTTGTTGGAGTTTGTGTTGGAGTGTGTTGCTGTGGTCGGTGCCTTGGGTTGCGTCATTGATGATGAGTACGAGATTGGCTTGTGTGATGATTGATTGTGCAAGGTGTATTCCTTCCATTTCGATGGTGTCTTCGGTGTTACGCAGCCCTGCGGTGTCGGTGATTTTGACGGCGATGTTTTGTATGTGGAGTGTTTCTTCGATGTAGTCGCGTGTGGTGCCGGGTATGTGGCTGACGATGGCTCTTTTTCTGTTGAGCAGTGCATTGAAGAGCGATGATTTTCCGGCATTGGGGTATCCAACGAGTGCAATGTGGAATCCGGCGCGGAGAATTTGTGCGGAGCGGTATTGTTGGGCTAATTGTTGGCAATGATTGATGATTGCGTTGATGTTGTTGCGTATGGTTTGTTTTTCTATGAGTTCGATGTCTTGTTCGGTGAAATCAAGCTCAAGTTCGAGCAGCCCGCAGAGTGTGATGAGTTGGTCGCGTAGTTGTTCAAGTTTTTGTGTGAATCCTCCGAGTAATTGCCTTGCCGCTGTTTGTGCGCCTATGGTGGATGAGGCGTGTATGATGTCGGCGACGGCTTCGACTTGTGTGAGGTCAATTTTGCCGTTGATGAATGCACGCTGCGTGAATTGTCCTGCTTTTGCGGGTGTTGCGCCTTTGTTTATGAGAGCTTGGAGTATTTGTTCGACGATAATCATGTTGCCGTGGCATCCGAATTCGACGGTGTTTTCTCCGGTGTAGGAGTGTGGTGCTTTGTAGAGAAAGGCGGTGACTGTGTCTATGGGATTATTGTGTGTGTCATAGATTATACCATAGTGTATGGTGTGGGATTGTGCTTGTTGGAGTGTGGTTTTTCCTTTGAAGCATTGGTCTGCGATGGCGATTGCATCGTTTCCGCTGAGTCTGATGATGGCAAGTCCGGCTGTGCCGGGTGGAGTGGCAAGAGCGCAGATGGTGTCTTTAGTGTTATTCATTGTTATTGTTGATTGTCGGTTATGATGAATAAAAAATGTTTAGAAAAAGAGTATGGTGCGTGGTGTGAGTAGGACATTGAGCGTTTGGAGTGTTTGTCCTTTGTAATCTTTGACGGAAACCCAGCCGTTTTTTTGGCTGAATTGCGGATAGGTAGAAATCCAGAGTGTGTTGTTATTGGGATTTTTTTGAATGTGATACCATTGGTCATTGTTTGTTGGTTTTGGGAAAAGGAGTTGTGGTTGGCTTTGTTGAGTTCTAAGATTGATGAGCCATACTCCGGCACTGTCGGCTACGAAGAGAGAGTCTTCTTGCGTGTTGAATGTTGGCACAGAGGGGCTGCGAAATGTCCAACGGTTTGTTTCTTGGAGAGTGCGTATGTCATATTGAACGATGCCCCCTTTGAGTCCTGTTGGTGTATTGAGATTTGAGTACATGGCATAGAGAGTTCTGCCTTGGTTGGTGATATGAAGTGAGCGTACATTGATGACATTGGTGAGTAGGGCGATTTCTTGGCTTGTTTGTCTGTTAATCACGGAAATGGTGCTTGCTTTTGGTTCATTTTTTCTGAGGTCACCGTAACCGGAGTTTGCTACGAAGATGGTGGCATTTGTGACAGCAATGCCTTCGGGAGCGGGACCGACGGAGATGTATTCGGTATTAATTTCGAGTGTCGTTGGGTTGAATTGTTTGATGCGGTCATTGAGTAAGGTAACATAAGCGACGGTATCATTGAGAATGGCAATGCGTTGTGGCTCATCGCCCGCGCTGAGTTTGATGCGTCCGTCAGAAATACCGTCATTGATGCGTATTTTTTCTATGGTTCGAGATTTTGAGACGGGAATAAAGATGTGTTGATTCCATCGGACTATGTCATTGCCTGTGTCGCCGAGACGCTGTCCTTTGTTTTGCAGCGCAAAGTAATCATTGACTATAGTGTTGGATTGATTGTCATAGCGAGAGAGAGTGGAGTTGTCCATGCCGAATAATCCTTCGCAGAGTATATATGCGCCGTTGTTGCCTGTGACGGTATTGGTATTTTCAGGAAATTGAGGTGATGATATGCACCCACAAAGGATGATAGTCCATCCAAGAATGAAGTAATTGATGAATTGCATGATGTGGTCGAGATATTATTTTTTGGGACGACTGACGAACATACGCAAAAGATTTTCCACATCATCTGCGCCTTTGATGCCGGAAGGAACAGCCGTGTAATCGGATTGCGTGCTCATGCCACTCTGTTTATCTTTAGTGGTTTCATCATCTTGTTTGGTGTACATAACCATCACAGCATAGGTGATAAGTAGGATAAATTCCAAACCAAGAGCAAAGAGAATAATGGAAGGTTCAGTGCCGGGGATGAATTTTAAGCCACGTATGCCAATGATGATGATAAGTGCCGCCGCTCCGATATAGACTAAACCAAGTATGGTGTTGCTGTATTGGATGGTGAAGTAATGTCGCATATAGAATTTCATAGCTCCGGGTAACTTGAGGATTGTAGCAAAACCCATAGAGTTTTGCCATTCTAAAGCAGCCCTCACCGATTCGAGGTCAGAATAGGGCATATCAATGGTGTGGGCATAATCATGCAAGCGCCGAACATCATTGACAAGGATATTATCCACAATCTCTTCAAGTTCGCGGTCTGTATGTTCACCATAGAGTTTAACCGCAATATTATCAAGTACATTGACAAGTTCTCTGTAAACTTTTTGTCGGAGCAATCCAATGGATTTCGGCAAAAGACCTGTAGTTAATGCAGCAAAGACAATGGAAAGGTTGAAAATCAAAGGAAACAGCGACAAAGCCGGATTGAATAGATATCTTGCTTCTATTTTATTCGGATTATCGGGATGTAAGTCCACAATAGCCCATTGCGTATAGAGATTGGTAGAAATAATCTCGGGTTTGGCATCATGAGAGATAAAGTAATAGGCAGTGCTGCCATCATATATCACATTTGCTCGCAACAGGCGATGGAAAAACTCGTCCATCAAAGGAACGCCAACAAAGCGAAAAAGTAAAAATGATGACCCAATAATGATTGCAATGAAGATAATGTATTGAGCTGCGGAGTGAGTGCTTAGTTCAAAATATGTTTTCCGAGAAGTTGACATACAGCATGATGTATAAGTGAAGTAAATCGAAACAAAAGTATGAGATAAACGGTGTTTAACGACATAAATAAGAGTGTTTCATCTCTGAAAGAATAACATAATTTATACCAAATTGCAGTAATTTGGTGACAAATTGCAATATTGACGGTTAATACAAATGCAAAGTACACAAACTTCTTGTTATAGTGTTCATGAGTACTGATTTCAAACAGCTTTCCGATAGTGCACTCTGCACCCTTGTTTATCAAGGTGGAGAATCGAGTAATGCTGCCTTTGAAGCACTGTACGACCGACATTCTCCGCGAGTGTATCTCTATTGTCGTCGAGTGATGGGAGAGGTAAATGTTCTCGATGATGTGTTTCAAGAGACATTTGTGCGGTTTTACAAGAGTTTACTCATTGAGCGCGATATGAGCAATGTGCCGGGTTTTTTGTTGCGAATAGCACGGAATTTGTGTGTTGCTGAAAAGAAAAAAAGTTATAATCAAACAGTCGAATTTGATGAAGCAAGTATGTTAGGTCATGCTTCATCGGTTGAATCCGACGAAATGCTTGC
>JAFLBY010000155.1 GCA_017302855.1 Candidatus Kapaibacterium sp. | reverse complement strand
AAAGTACGCTTTCTTGCTTTGTCCATCACTTCCGCCTTAGTTGTGACTACTGCGTTCGCGATAGGACTGCAAAATTAAGGACTTTTTCCATATAAACAAATTTATTAATCAACTTTTTTTGAAAAAAGTACAATTTTGTAGTAAATCTATAGACAAGTGAACTATCAAAAAACACACATAATCCATTGTAAATTAAGAATATTAGCATGCAAATATTGACCCCGGATTTTTTTCACCTTTCTTCTGTCGTCTCTACAAATGACGAAGCCGAAAAACGCCTTCAATCATCTTCATTCGTTATAGTTTCGGCGGATTCTCAGTCGAAAGGACGCGGACGCAATGGCAAAACATGGTCGGGCAACCCCCATGAGAACCTGTATCTTTCCATTGGTCTGAGTTATAAATCCCCCGTTTCTGCATTACTCCCTGTTGCTTTACAGGCAAGTGGTGCACTTCTCATACTGCAATTACTCCAATCATTGACCCCTCAAGTGCACTATGCTCTCAAATATCCGAATGATGTTTATGCTTTGCATGAAGGCAAACAATCGAAAATTGCCGGCATACTCATTGAAAACGACTATCTTGGTTCAAAGCTTAACTCAACCATCATTGGTATTGGGCTTAATATTGCACAAGAAAGTTTTCCGGATTCCTTAAATGCCGTATCATTACGTATGCTGGGGCTGAACTATAAACCATCAGACATTGTCGGATATCTTAGTACACTGATTCCACCATTGATTTCTAAGACAATAGCTGACCCTGCCGTAATGCTAAAGCAATGGGAAGACACTCTGAATATACAGGATAAGGCAATTATCATCATCAACAAAGGACAAACAGGTATTGCTCAAGGCATTTCGAATGATGGACATCTTATTGTTGCATTGCCACCGTTCTCAGGAGAAACACTTATAATCACCGATGGAGATAGTGTAATTTATGATATCTTCTAAACCGATATATATGGATTTTGGTAATACCCGTCTCAAAATGCTTATTGATGGCACCGTGTTTCACATTGACTATGATGAAAAACTGATATACAACATCAGTCAAGCGATAGCCCCTCACGAAGATAACAGTGTCCTGTATTTTTCATCGGTAAATATTCCAAAATCCGACAAAGTAATAAAGGAACTGTCTGCTTATACCTTTGTTTCAATAGAATCGCTCTTTGCGAAAAACAAGTATATTGATTTGACACAGGTAAAAGGTATGGGGACAGACAGAATACTCGGAATACTGGGAGCAATGACAGAATTTACCCCGCCTTTTGTGACAATTGATTGCGGAACAATGATAACTATGAACTTACTATCTCAATCATTGAGTGTTCTTGGCGGCATTATATTCCCCGGGCTGAGGACGATGGCAAAAGCTGCACATAACTATACTGCGGCTTTACCGCTTATACAAACATTTGACAATCACGCTCTGTATGGCACGAATACCACGAATGCCCTTCAAACAGGCATACTTCATGCTTGCTTAGGCGCTATAAACCACTCGCTACAACAATGGTATGACAGTGCAATACTTCCGAACGAAGCGCCTATAATTTTCACGGGAGGCGACGGGCTTTTTTTGTACAATCAATTACTGCTAAAGTCAAAAAATGCACATTACAAAGAACAGTTAATCATAAATGGCATGAAATTTTGTGTCGAAGCTGACCCTATCATATAGGGCGAAGAAACAAGAGTATGGCAATCTTATGGAGAAATCGAAAATTTCTCACGTATAACTCCATAGAGAAAAACTAACAATACCCCATATCATCGTACAATTACGTATCTCTAATGCTGAATTTTTCGTATCTTGCATATATATCAAGACATACAGACAATAATCATTGATTAAATCTCACAATGACACATACGGATGCATCAATAGACTCCTCGCTCGAAATACATATACAAAGAGTAATTCCGGACAACACAATATCTTTGAAAACTCTCTATGAAAATCATGAGTATGAACCTATAGTTGAGAAAGCCCCCTCATTCATCACATCGTATCAGCGTGATAATAAGTTTGATCTATTGGGACAAGCTCTCTTTTACTATGGCTTGGCACTCTATCAAAAGTCTAACTTTACAGAAGCCAAAGAAGCCTTGCTGAAGGTATGGTCTCTCAGTGAAAATACATTGACAACCATAGAATTACCTGTTTTATGCAATCATTTGGGGATAGTGGAGAGAAATTTATCAAATTATGCAGCAGCTCATGATTGGTACAAAAAAGCTTTAGACTACTACTCATCTCACAACAATGCTCATGGACAAGCACGTATCCATAATAACATTGGTATGCTACATATTGCTGTCGGAGAATTCGCAAAAGCATTAGAGCATTTTACAACAAGTTACAATACACGCAAAAGAGAAGGAATAAAAGACAATATAGCACCGGTGATTAACAATATTGGTCTTATTTATCTGAATATTGGTCGTTATTCGGATGCCATAGAGTTTTTTACAGAAGCATTAGAATATGAAAAAGAACAAAACAACAAAAATGGGATTGCAATCTGCTTGTTGAACATAGGTTCTGTTCATGAACACTTAAAAAACTATGAGATTGCGCTAAAACATTATCGTGAAAGCATGCTGTTGCGTAATGAAACCGGAAATATAAATGGAATGGCACATTGCCTTTACCATATTGGAAATATGTTTTACTCACAACATAAATACGATGATGCAATACTCTATTTTTCCGAAGCACATACAATCAAGGAAAAAGTAGAAGATAAGACAGGGCAAGCAAATTACTTACGTAAAATTGGCGAATGCCGCCTAAAGCAAGCTCAATATGATGAAGCTCTGCAATTATTTGAACAAGCAGAAACAATCCATAATGCAACAAACAATGCCGGAGAAACGCAAAATGTGCTTTTATGCAAAGCACAATTATTTTCGATACCCGGAACATCTTACTATAATCCACAACAAGCAGAGACTATTTTTCTTAATGGTTTAGAATTTGCAGCAGATAATTCAGATGAAAAAATGGAAATGACAATTAGAAAAAGTCTTTCAACATTGTATGAACATCAAAACAGATCGAACGAATCATTACATCAATATAAAATTTTCCATAACTTATCGGAACATATTGGCGGTAAAGATGTTCTAAATAAAATTGTAACTTTTGAAGCCGAAAGAAAAATTGAGAGAATCCAAAAAGAACATGATGATGCCATAAAAAAACAAAGTGAATTAGAACTTTTAGTGAAAGAAAGAACGGCTCAATTAGATAGCTTAATCAATAAAGAACACAATTTTCGCCATATACACGAGGCATTTGTTAAGCATATTTCTCATGAATTCAGAACCCCTTTAACTGCTGTAACTCTTGGCATTAGTGTTATAGAAAAAATGATTGATAATTCTGAAGAGTTCTCACACGGCTCGCAGATAAAGGCATTTTGCAAAGCGATGAATACTGCAACTGCTTCTTTACGCTCTATATTAGACAGCGCACAACTTCTCACACAAGCGCAGTCATCAGTTCTGGATGTGCTTATCAGCCCGACAGATTTAACAGCCATCGTGTTGAAATATGTGCCCGAATGGAAAACAATGATGAATCCCAATCAAATGATTGACCTGCGTATAGCTGACTATGAAATTATTGTACATTCCAATCAAGTACTCATAGAAAAAATGATTCACCATATACTTGATAATGCAATGACATATTCTCCGGCAAATGCAACAATTACGATGAGAACATCGGCTCATAATGGCAAAGGAAGTATCAGCATACACAACACGAAATCATATATTTCTCCCAAAGAACAATCTAAAATTTTTGATGTGTTTTTCAGAGGTGCACAACACAGAGAATTATCTCACGTGGGACTGGGCATAGGGCTTACTGTATGCCAAATGTATGCACTTGCACTTAATGCCACCATTGAATGCAAAAGTGACGTAGATGAGGGTACGGAATTTATTCTTTCATTCCCTGTGGAGAATATCTAATCAACTATTTTTATAGACTCAATAAAAAAATATGGTGTATCAAAGATATCGTGTATATACTTCTTTAAGATATTACTGCTTAAATATAATGTAGATTTATGATACAAATAACTATGTTTAGAAAGAACATTGTATGATAATCATAGCACTGACAATGATTGTTACAGGTGTATTGCTTATTCTTCGGTCCGGTGCTTTATCGGGCAGAGTGTTGCATCCTGACGACATTTTTACCGAAGGCGGCTTAGCGCGAATCATTCGTCACGTATTTGCAGTGCGTGCATTTTCGGGGTTTGAAAAAGACCTGCGCATATTATTATATGGCTTGGTCGGACTTCTATCAACTCTCTCAGGTATTGCACTATTCTTCTATTCTCTCTTCTGGATTTATTCCGTCGCCGGCGACCGATAATTCACATAGCCGTATCACCACATTTATCCGTACCAACCATAAAAAGTCGTATCTTTGCGCAACTGCTTTCTAAGTAGTTGGAGAGGTGCGAGAGTGGCTGAATCGGGCGGTCTCGAAAACCGTTATACCAGCAATGGTATCGAGGGTTCGAATCCCTCCCTCTCCGCAGTTCTGTACAACTTCATACCGGAATTAAGGAGAATGCAGTGATTTTCATAGTTTATTTTCTTGATTTGTAAGGATTTAAAACACCGAAAATTTCATAATAGCATAATGTCGGGTGTACTTATAAGTTTGCCCCGTTCAGTATAGCCGGACGGGGTTTTTCTATATCACAAAGTGGCTTCTCTGGAAAGAGCATCATGCACAAACTATTAACGTTTTGCCTTATCTTTTTGCCTTCGTTAACTCTTACCGCTGCCGACTCATTACGGGTACGATTTGGTGTGAATGGCCACATTGGAACAGCACTTCCATCGCTTCTTTACTATGGCACAACGAATATTCCCAATTGTTGTCCGGAGTTTACTCATGGGCAAGGTTCTGTTTACAGCATAGGAGCAATTGCCGAAATACCATTGTCTCAGTCTTTCTTTTTGGGTATGCGCGGCAGCTTTACCTCAGTCATTGTTGATTTGACTCAAGAAGAAAACACCATTGGACTTATCAATAATTCGCAGGGTAACATCAGGTTTATTCACTCTTTTACAGCAACATTTCCCGGTATATCCTCCGCTGCATTATTCGGATGGAAAACGACATCATCTTTATCATTTGCTACAGGTCCGGGAATTCACGTTATTACTTCTCCGACATTTTCACAAAAAGAAAGTATTGCACAAGGAACACCGGGAACTTTTATTGATGGAAAAAGGGTACGCAATGAATATTCAGGAACAATGAATGATGCACAATCCCTCAATTGGGAATGGAATATTATTGCAGCATACGATCTGGGACTCGACAATAAAAGATCATTTTTTATCTCTCCCGAAATTCAATATATTCACAGCTTAAGCAATAATGTAAAAACTAACGATAATAGTTTCTGGCATAATTCTTCACTGCGTGGAGGAATTGCATTTAAATATAGACCACACCATAAGCCCGAACCAGTTATTATACCAACTCCGCCACCTTCAATACCAACACCAACTCCACCGGCACCGATTCCGCCGACAGCGTCAATAAATGTTGAAATTATAGGACAAGACAGTAAGAGCACATCAAAAAATATCAACATTGAAGAATTTGTCTCAACAGAAATGTATCCTCTTTTACGATATATTTTCTTTGATGAAATGTCGGCTTCTATTCCTTCTCGATATAATACACTTCCACGAACAGATGTCGGCAATATTAATGAAAGAACTTTAGCACAAAAAGGTGCCATGGCTCTCTATTATAATGTACTGAATATTATTGGTAAAAGAATGAGAGAAAACCCCCAAGCAACAATAACACTTACCGGATGTTTATCAGGAAGTAAAGAAGAGTTAAATATGCCCAAATTAGCACAGCAAAGGGCAGAAACAATAGCACAATATTTATTTGAGATATGGGGTATTTCTCAACAAAGAGTACGTTTGGTACAACGCACTTTACCGGCGGTGCCTGCAAATATTGCTCGCACCGAAGGACTTGAAGAAAATAGACGTGTAGAAATATCATCCGACTATATGGGGATTACCGACCCGATTATTATTACCGACACAATTATTCAAGGAACGTCAATGGTAAAATATACTCCCCAAATACAAGCAAAAGAAGGATTGAATAATTGGAATCTTATCATCAAAAAAGACAATATTCCATTGATGGATTTAAGTGAAAAAACATTACCTCAAAAACCCGTCGAATACAACATTATTCAAAACAACAAGCATCAACTTAGCAGTTCAGGTAATCTTTATGCCGTACTGACGGTTACCGACAATAAAAATCAAACGATAAAAGTTTCAGCCGATTCCATACCTTATTCGGTTTTATCTGTAACCGATAAACGAAAGACACGAAAAGACGACAATGAATTTGACAGATACCGATTACTTCTTTTTGGATATGATCAATCCTCATTAAGTGAAGAACACAAAAGAATACTCACATTTATTCAACCACGTGTTCACAATGATGCCAAAATTATTATTCGTGGCAGCACAGATAATATAGGTGACAGCGAATATAATAATACCTTGTCATTACAAAGAGCAAAAGAAAGTGCAAAAGCATTAGGTTTACAAGCAGAAACTATGGGTGTAGGGACTTCCGGCGCAGGATATGATAATGCACTGCCCGAAGGTCGCTTTTATAATAGAACCGTTGAAATTCAAGTGACTAATCCGGTTCGTTAATCTATTTTTATCACATTCTTTTTTCATAGCATCATGTCTTTTTCTCGAAAAGCACGACAAGCGCTCTCTTTACCACCGCATATTGTTATTAAAAAGATTTTTCAAATCGGAAAAAAAATAGTAAAAAAGAAAATTCAACGTAAAAAAGACTACCGTACATGTACATATTCCTTAGATTTTCAATTTTCTGATGAATTGCGACACTACACGGAACCTACATTGCGAGAATCTTTGCTTCAATATAAAGATACTATTGATTACATCACAAAACATTTTTGTCAGCATGAATTTGATATTTTAGGTTCAGGTTGGATTTTGTGGAATCATGGAATTTCTGCCCAAGGTGTTGGTGGATTTCATTATCCTACAACTATTTTTAATGCTCAATCTGTCAAGGTTTCTTTAGCCAATACTCAAGAACATAGACGAATACTCACATTAATTTCTGATAATTATTCTCCGATAGATTGGCAAAGAGATTGTAAATCAGGTTATCGTTGGTCGGAAGCATTATGGCACAAAGATAATACCTACGGCACACTGAGCGGTGTTGATGTAAAAGTACCTTGGGAATTAGCGCGATGTCATCATAGCGTGTATTTGGCATATAGTTATTTGCTTAGTGATACTCAAGAGCAATCCGAAAAATTTGCGAAAGAATTTTGCAATCAAATACTCGATTTCATTGCCTATAATCCTCCGAGATTCGGTGTCAATTGGGTAACAAGTATGGATGTAGGTATTCGGGCAGCAAATTGGCTTACTGCTTATGATTTATTTATATCCTACGGCTATACATTCAGCGATGATTTTATAAAAATTTTCACTCGAAGTATTTATGAGCATTGCTTGCATATCATGAATAATTTAGAGTGGTCTTCTGATTTACGCGGCAATCATTATCTTGCCGATTGTGTAGGCGTTTTATATTGCGCGGCTTATTTACCATGTTCACCCCAAACAGATGCATGGTTAGCTTTTTCCATACAAGAAATTTGCGCTGAAATATTATTACAATTTTTACCTGATGGCAGCAATTTTGAGGCATCCATTCCCTATCATCGTTTGTCGCTTGAAATGACATTGTTTGCCGTGTCACTCATACTTAATTTACCCGACGATAAAATAGCAGCATTATCGCACTATGACCACACACTCGTCAAAGGAAAACCGGCTCTGTTATCTTCTCCTTTGCCGCTCTATTCAATACCGAATACTATTAGAGCAAAATGTACACAAACTCCTATATCTCCCGATATTTTTTCACGCTTAAAGAAAGCTATTTCTTTTTCACGGACAATGATAGAATTTGCCGAAGAGATACCACAAATCGGTGATAATGACAGCGGTCGTTTTATGAAATTAACACCGGAATATATTCTCAAGGATACAATTCTTACGGAAAAAGAAAATAGCCATACTCACTTGCTTAGTCTGGCAGCTGGAATATTTACAGA
>JAFLBY010000154.1 GCA_017302855.1 Candidatus Kapaibacterium sp. | reverse complement strand
ACAGCAACAACAATGTTTGCAGGTTCCGGTAATGCAGTTAATCCTCTTGATGAGTTCTATCTTGAATATGCTCGTCCAAGTGCAAATGAAATCGAAAATATAGCACGTCAATCACCTACCGACATTCAATGGAATGTTCATCCGCGCCGTGGTGCTTCTACAGTTACTAATAATCCTGTCTTCACTTTATACGGAGCCGGTGGTTTAACACGTGGTTATTTAGAATCAGATGCTGATTCGGCATTAACTGCGATGCAAGGACTTCGTTCAGCTATAGCGGATGACGGTCGTGATAAAGAGTTCTATAAATTCGCATTCCAATTGCCTAAATCTGTGGTAAATGCTCCAAAAAATGGTGCTAAAAACTTCCGTTTCCGTTTACGTGTAAATTGTAAATTCAATGGTGGTGGACCTAATCAGCCGATTGATGATAAAGATGATTTTTATGTGGACAATGTGTCTTTACTCTTCCCGAGAGAAACACCGGATCTTGAAATATCTGTCGCCGAGGTTAACTGGCCCTATACCATTACTCCTGCATCACAAATGCAGCAAGTGCCTATTCGTTTGAAAGTTGTGAATAATACAAGTTTGCAAACAGGTAGTGCTAAAGTGCGTGTTGAAATCATGTCATTAAGTGATACAAATATTAAGATTTACTGCCGCAACATAACGGTACCTCTCATCAAAGAAGGTCAAGAAGTATCAATCAATATGCCTGCGTGGAATGCAAGTAGAACTGCTCCTCCGGGGCGATATATGATTCGTGGTATTGTACGTTTGCAAGGTGGTATTGGCGATTTCCAAACCAATAATGACACAACATACAGTATATATGATCTTCCCTATGGTGATGTATTTGCTTATGATTCGGCTAATTCAAAAAATGATGTGCCGGATTTTTCAGCCCAATCAGGAGAAGTTTTCCCCGGTCGAGGTCTTGGTTTAGCAGGTGCAAATACTTGGCTCAATACTGCTCAATTTGGACCTCTCAATGGTGGCAGTACCGGTGAAATTGCCATGAAATTTACTATGCTTTCACAAGACTCAGTCAAAGGTTTTTCTGCATATTTCAGTAGCTTGAACAATGCGGCTGATCGTATTGAGTTTAATGTTTACAGAGATGCCAATGGATTGCCGGGTGCAGCAATTTCCGCAGGCAGATTAGTAGGCATAGATCGTGGTTTACCAAGAGGTGCAAAATCAACACGCTTTAATCAATATCTTAATTATTCTCTCGAGCGACCTCTGGTATTGCTACCGGGAACATATTGGATTTCTGTTGCCCAGCTTTCCATTGATAACTTCAATTTGGGTGCTTCAAAAAGCCGTGCAGGTCAAATTGTGACGAACTATTCCGATACACCTGCCCGCACCTTTGGTCAAGGTAGAGGTCACTTGAACCTTGATAAAGCATTCCGTGTAGATCGTGACAATATTTCACCATTCTTCAGAACCTTAGGTAATGATGGTAAAGCACTTAATGATAATGTTTTTGCGTACAAAAACTCAATAAAAGATCCTTGGCGTTCATTTACACCGAGCGTTGGTAATCCTGCTTATGGTCATTTAGCATATCAGAACGGTTCGCCAATCGGTGGTTATGGAACATTCTCACGCGGTTTCTGGATTCCTATGTTACGTCCTTTCTTTGGACTAAAACGAACAGTATCGCAATTGAAACTTGCAGCCGAGTGTAGCTGGTGGCCTGTAGAACTTACTTTCTTTGATGGTCAGGCACGTGCTAACAGCGTTGATTTGTTCTGGCAAACAGCTTCCGAAGAGCGTAATGCGGGCTTCCAAGTTGAGCGTCGTTTGAAATTAGATGATGTTTCGGTTGTTCAGTGGGAAAAACTTGCATTCATTTCGGGTGCAGGTAATTCCTCTACAGTACGCGACTATAATTTCACAGATGCTGATGTTGTTGCAGGTGCGACATATCAATATCGCTTAATGCAATATGACATTGATGGCGGTGAAGATTGTAAACAAGTTGCGGACATCCTTGAATTCCCGATAGGTGCTAATGAATTGATAGTAAATGCTTCTAATGTTCCGAATCCGGTCATTGACAAAACAACTATTCAATTCAATCTTACCGAGAATGCTAATGTCAAAGTAACAGTTCAAGATATTCAAGGTATTGTCATTGCAACATTAATGAATAATCAGGAGTTAAATGCCGGCTTCCATACATTATCATGGTCAGCAGGTAATGAAATAGCAAGTGGAACATATATTTATCGTATTGAAGCTAATGGTACAGTCGTGACAGGTACTATATCTGTTGTTCGTTAATATCGCTACATCATATTGATAGAGAATTTTCCTTCTCATCAAAGCCCTTTGCATAGTTATGCGGAGGGCTTATTTTTTTATTCTTTTTCGCATATCGGGCATCGCCGAAGTAATATCAATGTCTTGTCTATTATTGATGATGACTCACATCTTGTAGGGCTTATTCGGCTCCACGATATTTTGTCCTATTAATATTGCACTTACTTCACTATCTCGACACGATGGGATAAGGATTTGGACGAGGTGGACAATATAATAAAGTATGCACCGGAGGGCAGATGATTAGTTTCATAGCGAAGAGTAGATTCGCCCGCAGGCATCTCGGCTTTTTGAATGATTGCGCTTTGTTTACCATCTTGGCTTATGAGTTCAATAGAGCAAAATGTAGATTTGGGTAAAGAATATGAGATTGTGATAAAATCGGATGCCGGATTAGGCACCACTTGAATACTGTACATATCAGCAATTCCAATATCGCTTTTTCCTTTTTTTGCCATTGGAGATTTTGTATCCGATTGTACATCCCATAAAGTGATTGTTCCATCAAGCGCCGTCGCCGCCATCACAGTGCCGTCTCCATTAAATGAATGTGATAAAAAATAATGGCTGTCTTTAATGCGCTCATTAAGGGAAAAATAGTCAGTATTCCAAAAAGACAATGAATTATCTGCACTTGCGGATGTCAAGCGTGTGCCGTCTTTACTAAATTCCACTGATGTGGTATAATTACTATGGGCTTTAAGTGTTTGAACAGCCACACCATGTTTTGTCCATACATATACCGGATTCATATTACCTGCCGCCGAAGCTGCTATATATTCACCATCAGGCGAAAAGCATACGCGAGTGATAAACCAATGGAGATTTTTTTCTCCCTGTAAAGTATTGACGCATTGTCCCGTTTGTGCATCCCATATTTTTACTGTGCCATCACCGCTTGAGCTTGCTATCAATGTGCCGTCAGGGGAAAAGCAAGCGGACGACACATATCCTGTATGCCCTTGCAAAGTATGGATAATTTCCCCAGTGTGGACATGACGGACAATGGCTGTATTATCCCAACTTGCGGTGATGAGTTGCGAGCCGTCGGGGCTGAACCCTATATCATAAGCCGGAGAAGTATGCGCGGGTATGGTTTGTAATAATGCGCCTGTTGTCGGATTCCATAGGCAAATTGCTCCGTCCCATCCCGTAGAAGCCAAGACCGAACCATCAGGGCTAAAAGCCACAGCATAGACATAACCCTTGTGACCGCGTAAAGTTTGTTGTATTTCGCCTGTGCGATAATCCCAAAGAATAATAACCGAATCACCTCCGGCACTTGCCATTGTCGTCCCCGAAAAACTTATATCATTGACAAATGACCTATGTCCTCGCAATATATGGGTTGGCAATGCTGAAGTGATGCTTACCGAACGACGCTGAACAAGAGGCGATTTGGTGGCAGGTGACACTAAACGTTCACTTACCGTATGGGCACCGATTGCAGCATTGGAGCCGACAACAAGAACCGATAAGAATAAGAGTATGGAGCGTGAATACATAGTAATTCTGAGTGATGATAAAATTCGATTGCACATAATGCAAATTACAGAATCAAATCGAAGTGTATAAGCCCTGTTTCTACGTAGTACTACCCAAAATATGGACTTCATAAACATACCAATGTTAAAGTAAACGGCACAAAAGCGACTTTCTCAGTGAATAACCCCAAAAACGAGGTATTTCGGACTTTTAACTCCGAAAAGTAGGCAAAAAAGTAGTATTAAAGTAGTAATGGATGAAAGAAATCTTCGCTTAATTTTGAAAAAGACAGAAATCGCCATGATTTTCCGGTGATTTTTAGACGATGTGACCGAAAAAGTTAGGGATATTCTTCTACGCATAGCCCTAAATAATGGTTCTGTACGCTGCTGAAAAGGGATGCAGAACCAAGTTTAGGATAAGTGAGCGAGGACAGATAAACGCGAATAATGATGAAATCCAATTAAGGGGGATTTGCATAGGAAGCGTTCTGTAATTGATGGCTCTGCTCAAGCATTTGGGCAGAGTCCTCAATACGGTTTTTTCTTTACCTTTTGCGCAAAAAGCGAAGCGTTGTGTTTGGTGTATGCAGGGCAATCACTCCATACCATTGAACTCAACCGCATAAATAAGCCAATCATACACTCATATTCAGTGGGTGATGAAAAATGTATGTAATTGTCAGTACTTATTTCTTCCGAATAATTCCCATTTACACCAATATTGTGAGGATACACGATGAAATTGCAACTACTACTCCCCGCCTTGATTGTATTGTTCTGTACTTTGCCACTCTATGGGCAAACCCCAAAACCCACCATATCGTATCAGGGGGTGATGACCGCTGATGGCACGAAAGCCGACGGCACTTATATGATGGTATTTACCCTCTATCCTGCATTAGCCGAAGATTCAGTGATATGGCGCGAATATCATACGGTCATTGTGCGTAACGGATTATTTCATGTCGAACTCGGCTCGCTCATCAATTTACCCGAGGCATGGACGGGTAAGGAATATCTTGGCATTGCACTTCATGGGCAAAGTGAATTTACTCGTACAAAAATAAGCGCACAGGGATATGCACTATCGGCGCGCCATGCTCAAACGGCAAATGAGTTAACACAAGGGACTGTCGTATCACTCAATGGAAAACAAGGGCATCTGACATTGACTTCCGGCAATGGCATACACATCACCGAAAACAATAATGGATGGATTATTGCCTCCGAAAATTCAAAAAATAATGATAATTCGCCGTTGAATCAAGGAACGGAATGGTTGCTCAATGGCAATACAAATACCAATGCGAACAGTTGGCTCGGCACAGCAAATAATTTTCCATTGATTATCAGGACAAACAATACAGAAAAAATGCGTGTGCAAACAACAGGCAATGTGGGTATAGGCATACAAAACCCATCACATAGATTAAGTGTGGCGAAAGAAATATTTATAAGCAATAGCGGTGGCACACCCGAATTACGCATTGCAGAAGCAACGGGAAATAATGTTACGCGATTTATTACCACAACACAAAGCCAAGATATTACCTATACACTACCAAGCGATGATGGTGACAATGGCGATATATTAATGACAAATGGCAGCGGTGTTTTATCATGGCAAAGTAATAATACATGGAATATTGACGGAAATACTAATGCAAATGCAAATCATTTTCTTGGAACAAAAAATCAGCAACCATTAATTGTGCGCACAAATAATTATGAACGTTTGCGGATTACAGCTTTGGGAAATATTGGCATTAATGAAGATGAACCATCGCAAAAATTAGAAGTCGGCGGAAATATTCTCATTAAGCAAAGCGGCACAAATACGGGTGAATTACGCTTGCAGGAAAATGGTGTTGGCAATCATTATACAGGATTCAGAGCCGGAAATATGCCCCAAAATATTGTCTATACTTTACCGACGACTTTACCGCAAAATAATCAAATATTACAAACCAATGCGGCAGGACAATTATCATGGGTGAGTATATCTGCCGGAGCATCAGGCAATGCCGGTGGTGATTTAACAGGTGATTATCCCAATCCGAGTATTGCAAACGGAGTTGTGAATAATAATCATATTTCTCCAAGTGCGGGAATCGCATATAGCAAACTAAATTTGTCGAATAGCATAGTGAATGGTGATATATCCTCAAGTGCGGGAATTGCATACAGCAAACTAAATTTATCGAATAGCATTGTGAATGGTGATATTTCATCAGGTGCCGGAATCGCATATAGCAAACTAAATTTATCGAATAGCATTGTGAATGGTGATATTTCTCCGAGTGCCGCAATATCGTACAGCAAATTAAATGTAGAAAATAGTATTGACAGTGATGATTTGACATCGAATTCAGTAACAGGACCGAAAATATCATCGAATGCCGTGACGACAGGAAAAATAGCCGACAATACTATACAGAGCAATGATATAAGAGATGGAGATATACAGACTGTTGACTTGGCTAATAATGCAGTGACGACAGCTAAAATATCATCCACCGGAGCAAATAGCGGCGATGTGCTTAGTTTTAATGGCTCGACCATTGTATGGACACCGCAATCACTTTCTACAATCCCTGATGGAATTATTGTTGATGCAGATATATCCTCAAGTGCGGGCATCGCATATAGCAAAATTAATTTATCCAACAGCATAGTAAATAGTGATATATCCTCAAGTGCGGGAATTGCATACAGCAAAATTAATTTATCGAATAGCATTATAAATAGTGATATATCCTCAAGTGCGGGAATTGCATATAGCAAACTAAATTTGTCGAATAGCATAGTGAATAGTGATATATCCTCAAGTGCGGGCATCGCATATAGCAAAATAAATTTGTTGAACAGCATAGTAAATAATGATATTTCTGCAAGTGCGGGAATTGCATACAGCAAACTAAATTTATCGAATAGCATTGTGAATGGTGATATTTCCTCTAGTGCGGGAATTGTATATAGCAAACTAAATTTGTCGAATAGCATAGTGAATAGTGATATTTCTGCAAGTGCGGGAATTGCATACAGCAAATTAAGTTTAACAAATAGCATAGTCAGTGGTGATTTGACATCGGGTTCGGTGACAGGACCAAAAATAGAATCGAATGCGGTGACGACAGGAAAAATAGCCGACAATACCATACAGAGCAATGATATAAGAGATGGAGATATACAGACTATTGACTTGGCGAATAATGCTGTGACGACAGCGAAAATATCATCCACGGGAGCAAATAGCGGCGATGTGCTTAGTTTTAATGGCTCGGCTGTGGCATGGTCTGCATCACCCAAATATGCTTATCTCTATGACAGCAAAACAAGCGGCACTGCGGGTGGCGCCTATCCTAATGCCGATACATGGGTGGTGCGCACAATAAATACCGAAGATGATCCCGATAATATTGTCACATTGAATGCAAATCAATTTACTCTCACAGCAGGAACATATCATATTCGCGCTGAAATGCCTGCACTCAGTGTCAATGAATTTGTTGCCGCAATCTATAATGTGACAGACAATCAATATACACTCATCGGACAGACGGCATGGAATACCGCCGGGGAATTATATCAAACACACTCTGTCATTACTGGAAGAATAACAATCAATGCTACAAAAACATTTGAATTGCGCATGAGAGGGAAAATTGCCAATAATAGTCAATATGCACTGGGAAGTCCCGTGATATTTACAGGAGTGCCCGAAATATATTCGCAAATTACCATCATAAAAACACAATAATTTTTTCACAGCTTTTTATTCTGCATCGAGTGATGCACAAATTACAATAATATTCACAGAACAATAGATTAAATTAATAATGTCAGAACAAAAAACACATTCGATTTTAACTATAACTATGCACGATTATTTTTTTACTCAGTTAACGTATGTCGGCTATGATTCTGCTGGCTACACTTTTTTTCTTACTTATATGGAGATACTCCATGAAAACTCTCAGGAGGAATGACCGCGGGAATGATGTCAAAAAATGGCAATTATTTCTCATAGGTCAAGGACATTTGCGCGGTGAAGCCGACGGCATATTCGGCGAAGCAACAGAAAAAGCCTCAAAAGCTTTTCAAAAAAAACATCAATTACTTGCTGATGGCATTGTTGGCAATAAAACGCTTGGCATTGCTATGTCACTCGGTTTCGAGGTGATTACATATCCCCCCGATGATCCCATATTATCCCCTAATTTTCCTCCCCGCCCTGATTTTAAGGCATTAACCGATGCGCAACGCCATGCACTGTTCGGGAAAATCGAATATCGTGCTGCGCCCACAAAACAAAACCCAGAAGCAATAATCATTACCAATCAATGGGACAAACAGAATATTGTCCGCGTGACAGTGCCGCAACTTGTAAAAATCGAAGGATTTCATAAAAATGGAGAAATACGCTTCCATCGTGAGGGGATAGATCAATTGCTTGGTTTATGGGCAGCATGGGAAAAAGCGGGATTATTGCCCTTGATAAAAACGTATGGTGGTTCATGGGTGCCGCGATTTAAGCGAGGCAGCAAAACA
>JAFLBY010000153.1 GCA_017302855.1 Candidatus Kapaibacterium sp. | reverse complement strand
AATTCAACAAATTCTTTGACAATGTATAAACCCAAACCGCTGCCTAATTCATTGCCCACATTACTGCCACGAATAAAAGGAGAAAATAAATCTGAAAGTTCCGTTGATTTAATCCCTATACCGGTGTCCGTAATTTTAATGTATGCTATTGACTCTGTGCAAAGAAATTCCAGAGTGATTGTTGCGTGTTCCGGCGAATAACGAGAAGCATTTTTTAATAAACTAATCACAATAAAT
This sequence comes from Candidatus Kapaibacterium sp., assembly GCA_017302855.1. GTDB lineage: Bacteria > Bacteroidota > Ignavibacteria > Kapaibacteriales > UBA961 > UBA2353. Next base: position 8,231 of record JAFLBY010000153.1, on the reverse strand, counting down.
GCAATCATTGATTTATCAACAAATATGGTCTGAAGTGGATGAGGTACAACAAGTTGCAAGCGCTGATGTCTAGTGGATATCAGTGGTAGTATAGAAATCTGAATTTCATCAAGTATTTGCTGAATAGAATAATAATCAGGCAAGAATGTTTCGCGCAAAGAATCTATGGAAGCATGAGTGATAAAGTCATTCATAAATTCTTCGAGTTGTACAACGCGTTTGAATATTTTATCAAGTTCATTTTTACGCTGATCTGCTGACATCTTATCAAAATGATGGCGCAATAATTCTGCTGACATCAATATACTGGTCAAAGGAGTTCTGAATTCATGCGAAACAGTGCGCACAAAATGTGTTTTTAATTCATTTAATTGACGCTCTTGTGCCAAAGCATCCAATAATTCGTTTCGCGCTCTTTTTTCTGTGGTAATATCATAGAAAAATATGCGATATGTAGCATTCGATAATCTATGAATTTCCATTTCATAGAAACAATTATTATGCGAATACTCAATTGTACATTGTTCGTCAAATTGCTCTGAGGCAAAGATAGGCAAAAAATTGTAGCTGTCTTTATTGGTGGTATCTTCGCCAAATTGTGACAAAGCCGAATTGTTGGCATACATAACTGTACCCTCTGAATTAAGCTCTACAATCGGAATGTCACTTTGTTCCGGTATTGAAGCAAGGTGACGTAAAGTAATCTCATTTTCTTTTTGTTCAGTAATATCTCTTGCGGTCTGGATAACAATAATTTTACCATTATCTTCAAAATATTTTGCTAAAAAATTATCAAGCCAACGATATCCTTTTGTCGGATGGAAAAAACGATAGGTTTGATGAAGATGAGTTCTAGAGTCATCGGCAAGCCACTCTGTGACGGTTGAAATAAATGCTTCATTATCATCAGGATGAAAAAAATTATCATACATCTCTTCTTCAAGAGCAGTAAATTGCTCGATGGACAATCCCGTGATTTTTTGAAACTCCTTATTAGCAAACTTTGGAGTCAAGAGGCTGCCAATCTGTTCACTGATAAGAATACCAATCGGTGCAATCTCCGATAAAATGCCAAATTGTTGTTTGCTGGCATCCAATAACTTCTCGACCTGACGTAATTGCGTAATGTCAATTGCCGAACCAACCACTTCCGTAACTTTACCGTCAACTTTGATGGGATTAAGCGAAAATAATAATATCATAGAAGTGTTCGGGATGGGAATTTCTTCTAAAACAGATTCGCCTTCAAATGCACGCATCACAGGGGGTAAAGAAAGTAATGATTGTTCCTCACCGAATATTTCATCAATTGATTTTCCGAGTATTTTTTCTGTTGTCAAATCACCCGCTAATTTACCGTCACGCATTGCATAAGCAATTTTCCCGTCATTGCGGCGATATAATCGTACGACAAGGTTCTGCAAATTATGAACTGTTTTTCTGAAATTTTCTTCCAATGATTGTGTGATGATTTCTTCGGCTTTTTTTAGTGTTGTTATGTCCACAGTAAACTGATTTGCGTAAAGAATTTCTCCCGTTTGCTCATCGTTGTCACTGTAAATATAATTGTCAGTCCATACATACTCGCCTTGTAAATTCTTCAATCTATAAGTCAGATGAAGAATTCCTTCCATATTGTTTTCTTTCCATTCTTTTGTTTTTCGCAATATTTCTTCTCGTCCATTTAGGTCAATACCTTCATGAATCAAATAATCAATATTATTTTTGAAATCTTCTAAATTACCACCCGCTATTCGCTCAAACTCTCTATTGTAATAGACATATTCATTGGTACGAAGATTTTTACGAATAAAAGCAATTGGCGCATTTTCAATAAAATGATACAGTGTGGTTTCGGCTTCGCGTAATTCTTTTTTGGTTTTTTCATTTTCCGATATGTCCTGAATAGCTGCAATGGAACCAATGACAGTGCCATAATTATCTGTCAAAGGTGTGGCGTGCACATGAACGGTCCGCAAAGTATTGTCGGCTCTATGCACAACAACGCTATATGTTTCAATGATACCTTGCTTACGGTTGTTCATATATTGTTGCAATACGGAGTCCTCATGGCGGGTACTGTCAATCCATTGACGCTCGTTCGTACCGATAAAATCTTCTTTTTCAATGCCAAAAATATCTTTAACACGTGAGTTAGCATTGATAATTTGTCCACGTAAATCTGTGAATACAACAGCTTCACTTAATGAGTCTAACAGAGCTATATGATGTTGCTCACGTTCAAATAATGATGTATGTGTATTACGTTCTTCGGTTACATCACGAAGAATAAATACTGCTCCCTTATGCCATGTTTTATCCACCAATGGAGAGCATTTTATGTGGATATATTGTGGGAAATTGTCCTTTGTCAGCGTTAAGTCACGCCCATTTTTGTAATACTCACACATTGCCTGAAAATCAAGGCAGTTTGCATTGTGTATGAACGATGTGATAGAGTGTGGGTCAGTTTTTTGCTGAAAATATTTTCCCAATAAATGTCCGGCTGCATTATTGCTATGAAGTATTATACCATTGCCGTCCGTGGTGATAAGGGCATCGGAAACAGCAGCCAATGTAGCGTGCAATATATCTTCTTGCAGTAATATTTTTTTTTCTTTTGAATGTTTGTCGAATGCCATTTCGGCGGCAATATACAGCTCATCAAAATTGATGGGTTTTAGTAAATATCCATAAGAACGAACATTACGCGCACGTTCCGTCATCAGTATCTGAACATTCGATGTAACAAAAATCGTCGGAATATCGTGATGTGTATGTAATGTTGCGGCTAAGTCAATTCCGTCTTTATCATTTCCAAGAGCAATATCGAGAATGGCAAGACCGAATGAATAATGCTTAGCTGCGGTGACGGCGCTCTCATAATCGTGAGCAATAACACTATTGTTATAACCCATTTTTTGCAATTCTCTTTGAATCGAAAGTGCAATAAGATGTTCATCTTCAACGATAAGTATAGATATATCTCTGGACTGCATGAATGATAGTTAGGATTGTACGAGTTAAAAAAATATGTGAAATACTGCCGACATGATTTATTCTGTCATGTCTTGTGCAGCAGATATAGGTATCAATACCAATTGTGTTGAGCAACATGATTTCAAGCACAATATTGTATATAAAAGCTGCCGATTGATAAATAGCTCCTTTATGTCATTATTATATAAAGGAGCTATTTGTTTAATGTTACGGTGAAAGTCTTTGTTTTTTCCATACCATGCCATCCCGAGAAAATTCGATTCTGTCATGAAGACGATTGGGGCGGCCTTGCCAAAATTCAAAATAATGGGGCATTAACCGATAGCCACCCCAAAAATCAGGTAAAGGTACATTACTGCCAAAACGTTGTTGATAGTCAGAAAACGCTGTGTCTAATTGCTCTCTGTTTTCTATAATGCTACTTTGTGCAGAAGCCCATGCACCAATTTGGCTTTCCAATGGTCTGCTGAAAAAATAATCTGCACTTTCTTGGCGGCTTATTTTTTCGACGACTCCTTCAATGCGAACTTGTCTTTGTAACTCAAGCCAAAAAAACAATAAAGACGCTTGAGGATTGGCAGCAAGATTTTTGCCTTTTTTACTTTCATAATTCGTAAAAAATATAAAGCCTTTTTCATCAAAATGTTTTAATAATACTACACGCGATGTAGGCATACCCTCCGGTGAGACTGTTGCTAACACCATCGCATTCGGTTCTTCTATCTTTGCATTTTGTGCTTCAGTAAACCAGCGGTCAAATTGTATATGCGGTGTGTCGGCTATATGTTCTTGCGTCAATCCATGCAGTGTATATTCTTTGCGTAAGTCTCCGAGTTTCATAGTTTTATTTTTTGGGTTGTGGAGGTTCCATCACAGTGCCGCACGCATTGCAAGTGCGCAATTCTTCCGAACCGTAAAATTTAGCAAAAATTGGTGGTAATTGCTTCACAATATCTGTCAATGGTAAAAATTCTTCATATAATTTATTGCCGCAATTTTCACAGAACCACATAAATGCATCAAGTTCTTTTTGCTCTCTGCGACGTTCAATCACAAGTCCAACGGTGTTTTCGCCTCTTTGTGGTGAGTGTGGAGTGCGTGGCGGCAATAAAAATATTTCACCTTCGCGAATATGAATATCACGAGGTTTTCCTTCATCAATTATTTTTACGGTGATATCACCTTCTAATTGATAAAAAAATTCTTCGCCTTCATTGTAGTGATAATCTTTGCGGGAGTTTGGACCGCCGACAACCATTACAATAAACTCGGTATCTTGATACACTGTTGCATTACCAACGGGTGGCTTTAATAAATGACGATGCTCGTCTATCCATTGCTTAAAATTAAAAGGCGATTGTACTGCCATAATGTTTTCCTTTCTATACTTAAAATATGGAATTATACTCGTACATCTAAGCGTTTTCCGCTTTGTAATTGCTCTTGAGCAATCATTTCGGGTGTAGCTTTCAGCAATTCTATTAATTTTTTCTCTAATGATTGTTCACCTGTTTGCTGTTGTAATACATACAGTGAACCGGATGGCTCTTTGGGGTTTGATTGTTTTATTTGTTTTACGGAATCTACAGTCATATATTTTTCCCATAAAGTTGTTGATAATATCGTTGATAGTCACCATTACGAATATTGTTGCACCATTGTTGATGTGTGCAATACCACTCAATAGTGGATTCTAAGCCGTCCGCGAAAGAAATCTGTGGTCGCCAGCCAAGTTCAGTCATTATTTTCGTGGAATCTATGGCATAGCGACGGTCATGTCCGGGGCGATCTTTCACATAGGTGATAAGATGTTCCGATTTACCCAGAGATGATAATATTTTTTTTACGATGTCAATATTGTGCTGTTCAGACGATGCACCAATATTATAGACTTCTCCTTTTTTCCCTTGACAATATACAGCCCATACCGCGCTGTTATGGTCATCAACATGAATCCAGTCACGGACATTTTTTCCGTCACCATACACGGGTAAAGTGGCATTTTCCAAAGCTCGCACAATCATGAGAGGAATTAATTTTTCGGGAAATTGATATGGACCATAATTATTCGAGCATCGTGTGATACTTGCATTTACACCAAAGGTATGCACAAATGATTGGACAAACATATCGGCTGATGCTTTAGAAGCGGAATATGGTGAACTTGGCTGTAAAGGAGTATGTTCTGTAAAATAGCCATCATCGCCAAGAGAGCCATACACTTCATCTGTGCTTATTTGTACATAGCGCAAACCCAATTCTCGGGCAATATTCAATAAAGACACAGTGCCCATCACATTACTTGTCACAAAAGGGGAAGGATCCATAATTGATCTGTCCACATGGGTTTCTGCCGCAAAATTTATAATTCCCTCTACGCCATAATGGTTACATATTTCCCTGATTTTTTCTGTATGTTCAATACGTTCTTGAATAAAAGATAAACGCTTGTCAGCTATAAAATCGGCAAGGTTTTCGGGATTACCTGCATAGGTGAGCGCATCCACAACCACAATAGAATATTCTGTGTGGAGAAGCATATATCTGACGAAATTACTTCCTATAAATCCGGCACCGCCCGTTATGAGAATTGTTGTATTCATGAAATACTGTATTCGATGAGATAGGTAAAAATATTATTGTTTTTTTGATAAAGATATTGTTATTTCGACACGTCTTTTGGCAGAATCATTTTTGGTATCATCATCATCAATACCATTGCCGCTTGTTCGCCACACAATATTGTTTTTATATTTTCTATACGATTGTAATTGTTCAATTTTTGTTTGCAACCACTTTGCCGTATAATATGCGCGTAAAGCAGAAAGCGTTTCATTGGTCATAAGGGTTCCGCGGTCAAGATGAAAATTAAAATCTTCGTCATCTATGGTGGTGCCGCTGTAACGTGCTTTTTCATAAATACCACGCGGATCGGCAAATCCGGTAATGGTGACTACGAGTTCTTTATTGTCATCGCCACAAATATCGTCGTCGAGCAAGTTCAAACGTTCGGCAATAAATGTATAGGCATCATGGAGTGCGCTATCTACCGCATTGGCATAGCTATTGTATTCTTTACCCGGTTTTTCCACATAACGTGTGGAATCATCATTGCCCAGTAAACCATACGAAAATTTTAGACGCAATGCTTGCAAGTTTTCGGAAGTATTAGGCAAATAATATCCGCTTACAAAAAATGGAATATCGTATTTTTCAAAAGTAAATACAAAATCTTTTTTTTCTACTACAAATTCGAGAGCCAAAGCCACAGCACTTGCTTCATCGCATGGTGTGGTAATGCGTTTTTCATGCCGTCCGGGCACACAAGGCGATTCATATCGCACAATTAAATATTGCCGTGCCGGCACATTAAAACGAAAATAACCGTCGGATTGTACCTCCGTTTTTGCATATTCTTTGCCTATGACATCCACCGCCGTTACTGTGCCTGTTGCTCCTATACCATCGGGGGTACGCACTTTACCGCTTATCATGACAGGACCGCATAAATCAAAGCGATATAAATCATAACCACCATAGCCGCCCGGGCGATCGGATGCAAAGAGTATGCTGTCGCCCCACACCGCCGCATTAATGTCATTAAAGGGTGAATTTAATGGTTGGGGCATTGCTCGAGGGTTTGACCAGCGTTGTCCTTGACCATCAGCAATGATAATATCGAAATCCTTTTTTTTCTTATATCCTTTTGAAGCAAACATCAGGGTACCATCCGGCGATATAGAAGGTGTAAATTCATCATTGGGTGTATTGAGTGAATCACCAAGATTGATAGGATTAGACCATGTGCCTGCTGCTGTGCGACGCACCATATATATATCAATACCGCCTATGCCGCCTGATCTATCGGAGGAAAACAGAAAATATGAACCATCGGGTGAAAAAAATGGTTGTGAGTCCCATTGCGCAGAATTAACAGATGCCGCCAAAGCTACGGGTTTGCTCCATGTAGCACCTTTTTTTACGGCATAAAAAATATCAACATTAGGCATTGATGCTCCGGGATTTGATGGCGCAGCAAAAAGCATTTCCTTTTGTTTGGTAATAGGGTTCATCGCAAAAGTAGGATAGCCACTGCCTTTAAACTCTTCTAATGGGAACTCTTCCGCAAAACGAGGCGACGAAAATCCCTCATTGCTCTGTGTTGAAAAGTATGAAGCCTGTTCCATCGGTGGGCGTTTGCCTTGCCATTCACGATTGGTGGAACTGAAAAGCAAGGTGCGTTTATCATAACGAAAAGGAGCATATTCGTCGGAACTGCTATTGATTTCTGCACCCAAATTCCCCTCTGCTGTCGGTTCGGATTGCCGTGTTGAACTGCATCCGCCAAGCGCAAATAGTACCATTAAAATAAGTGCAAGTTTAGCTGTCATCGGTTTTGTCACTGTTTGATTCCACAAATTTACGGACACACTCTCGGCTTTAGAAACAAAAAATGTAGTTTGATGATATGTTGTTGCTCTATACATCATTGCCGGAAACTAAAAAAAATGAATGAACATTCTCATTCATACGGCGTATCCGACAAAATAGTATCATAGAATTGCAGCAATGCCTGCTTGCGTAACACAGATAAAAAAAGGGGGTATTTCCCCCCTGTATATGAAATGAATATCTCGTTTACTGTTTGTTTTTAGGTGTCTTAACAACAAAAACAGGACACGGTGTTTTTCTCAGGACTCGTTCCGTTGTACTGCCAAAAAGCAGATGGTCAATTCCACCTCGCCCATGTGTGGCTATGCAAATAAGTGAGATGCCATGTTCAGCGGCATAGCGGTCAATTTCATCGGAAGCCCGTCCTGCTGTTTGTATCGTTGTTATGACAGTAAAGCCCTCGGCAATTAAGCTGTCCGCCAATGTTTTCATTTCTGTGTCGGCAGCTTGGGTATATTCTTGTTCAATATCCAAAAAACCGACTTGAGCATAGCCCCAATTTACGGGATAAGCAACCGGCTCTATCACATGCAAAAGATGAATAACCGCTGCGTTTTGTTGAGCTAATTCCTTGGCATATCCTATTGCATGAGCTGCATTGTCAGAAAAATCTGTGGGCACTAAAATTGAACGTATTGCATACATAATAACTCTCCTTTTGAATAGAAATGGAATATCAATATTTGTTCATGAAATGAAAAAAGTGAGTGCAAAATACCATAATTCGCTTCATAGTCGGTTGATATTTCTCATTTTTGCCTTTAGATTTGTGAACAATC
>JAFLBY010000152.1 GCA_017302855.1 Candidatus Kapaibacterium sp. | reverse complement strand
TGCCGAAAAAACCCTAAAAAAAAAGTGTTTTTGTAGATTCCCAACAAAAGAACCAAAAGTATATCAAACATCATAAATTTTTGTTTAATTTGTTTTTATTTGTGCTTTTGCTTTTTTTACTCTATTGATGGCTGCATCAAGGTCTGCTTGTGTGCCGACATTTTCTTTGCGCAATTCTTGTTGTCTTTTCAATGAAATCTCCGCATCTTCCAATTCGGCAGTAGCATTTTCAAGAGCTGCTTTTTGCACTTCGAGTTGTGCTTTTTGTTGGTCTAAAGCCGCTTGAACATCCGCGCTTTCTATTCGCCCGATGATATCGCCTTGCTTTACTTTATCTCCCTCGATGACATACAATGCATCAAGCCGTCCGGTTGCTTTCGATGAAATTGCCGCTTTTCTTTGTGCCACCACATAGCCCTGTCCGGTCAATATAGTTTCCGATGCGCTTGATTGTGAGGTAAATACTTGCATAGTCTCAACTTCCACACTTGTCGTATTCATAAGGAAATAGCCGCCGCCAATGACACAGCATAGTATAATGGCAATGATAATCCATTTTGTATTGCTTGATTGAGTCTGAGGTGTACGATTAATCTTGAGAGTAGATAGGTCTGTTGTATGAATTTCGCCTGCCATGATTGCTTATTGTAAAAGTGAAGCGCAAAAATACTGAACTTTTTTTGCACAAAAGATATGAAATTTTACATTTTGTTAAAAATTTGACGATTCGATTCTTTTCTGCCATGCTTAGGCAGCATTGTGCCATCTTTTGACCGAGAATAACCATGAACAAAGAAAATCGGCTCACTCTATTGTGTTTTTTTAATGAAGGAATGTCACTTGTTTTAGTTGTCACCAAGCCACATTGCACCGGTTCAAGTTTATACTTTGTAAAAAAAGTATATTCTCTGCTTATGATTTTCTATATTTACATCGTCAGTTATCACAACATTCAAGATTGGGAAATATGAATATCAAGGCGATAGAAGCAAAGAAACATCTGGGGCAGAATTTTTTGGTGGACAAAAACATAGCCATTAAGATAGTAGAATTATTAGGTTTGCCATCGGGGGGCAGGGTGTTGGAAATAGGTCCCGGTACGGGAGCATTGACAAAACTTATGGTAGAAAGGGGATATATCATTGATGCTGTGGAGATAGATGAGCGGGCAGTGAGTCATTTGCGGGAGCATTTGCCGGCAGACCAAGTGACGGTGCATCATACAAGTATAGAACGCTTTGATATACGAGGTCATGCCGCATCATTGGAAGCACCGTTGACCATTGTGGGCAATATACCCTACAATCTGACGAGCGAGATTTTGTTTCGCATATTTGACAATGCGGACTGCATATCACGGGCGGTGATTATGATGCAAAGAGAGGTTGCCATGCGATTGACAGCACCGCTGCGGAGCAAGGAATATGGTGTTTTGACCGTAGCGGCAGCATTTTCTGCAAAGACGAAGCGTCGCTTTGATGTATCGCCCCATAGCTTTTCCCCACAGCCGAAGGTCACGTCATCGGTGGTGACATTTGATTGCGGTGAGATGGGATTGAGTATGCCTCGCGAGATATTCCGTAAAACGATGGTCTATGTTCGGGTGGGATTTCAGCAGCGTCGTAAAAAATTATCCAATGCCTTGAAGTCCACTGATGCTTTCAGTAATGGTCAGGATGATGCGTGGTTGCAATCCATAGCAGAAAAACGTGCGGAGGAATTATCACCGAACGATTTTGTGCTATTGCGTGAAAAAGTCGAGATGTTACATTCAGCACATAGAGGGGTATGAAAGAAAAAGTATTGATATTTGGGCGTAAACTTTCTGAGGTGCTGCGCACACAGGATATATATGTGATGGGGATGTCTTGTTTTTATATAGTGTTGAGCTTAGTGTTTTTTACAAGTTTGACAGGTGCTATCCCTATTATACTTTGGAATATCTTTATTATCTGTGCCGTGATAATGATTGCCTTAAATGCAGCAAAGAAGGACAGTGTATTTATCAGAGTATTGGGTGTATTTTATTGCATCCCTATGGTGCCGATTATGTTTAGTCAGGTATTTAATTTTATCGGTCTTGTGAATCCGTATGATTATGATTGGCTTTTGATAGAATGGGACAGGGCATTATTCGGTGTTGATCCCACGCATGTATTATTGAACTATTCATCGCCATTTTTAACCGAGATAACGCAATTTGCGTATATGTTATATTTTTTTCACGGTATAATATTGGGCATTGAATTATATTATGATGGCAGAGTGCGAGAGGTGCATCAGCTTATACGGCTGACCATGTTTGGATTTTTTGTGTCATATTTTCTGTATTTCTGCATGCCTGCGATAGGACCTCGATTTACATTGCATGATTATTTTTTGACAAATCAGGAATTGCCGGGATTGTGGATGACGGAGTATGCGCGTTTATTTATTGATACGGGCGACGGTATTCCGCGCGGATCATTGACACCCGAAAAATTTGTGCATAGGAATTGTATGCCGAGCGGGCACACGATGATGACTTTGGTGAATTTATTATTGGTATTTCGTTATGGTTCACGTTTCAAATCGCTGTTTTTTATTTTTAGTGTTTTATTAATTTTTGCAACGGTCTATCAGCGTTATCATTATGTGGTGGATGTGATTGCGGGCATACTCTGTTGTTTTGCGGTGATGTGGCTTGAACCAAGGATTCACCGTTATTTTGTGAAAAAGCAATGGACTATTGATATTGAGTAAAAAAAAAGCGGCGCAAAGCCGCTTTTTTATTGTCTGACGGGGTGGATTATGTACCAAAAACTCCGCCCCTCTTTTTTTCGCCGTCCCCGTCGTATAATCGGGATAAGGAAATAGAACTACGAAACTAATGTAATCAATATGACAATACGTTTTCCAATGTCTTTTTAAATTCGTTCTCGCTATTGTAATTGTAGAACGGAACTGCTGTTATCAAATAAGTGTCTGTATCAATTTTGATTGTTTTTTGTTCAGTTCTGATTTCATGTAAATAATCTTCCTTCCATTTGTCATAACCTTTTAAATGTTCGCCTTTTGGCTCTATAAAAACCTGATATGTTATTTGTTCTTTTTCGCGTTGCTTACAAAACAGTAAAAAGTCCGGTTCAAATGCACGTCCAAGTTTGTCATAGATTTTTACCTCTCTTTCATTACGGATTAAGTAAATATTCTCAAATTTTTGATTGAGTCCATCAAAACGTCTGGAAAACAGCTCAACAAAACTTCTTTCCTCACTTGTTCCGTAATTAGCATTATATACATACCAAGATTCTTTGGCGAGCATTTTCTCTTGACCTTCTTCTCTGGCAGGGTCTTGGCTAAATCGGATTGTCTTTTTATCAGGGAATACTTCATGAATCCGTTTTGAAAAATAATCCGAACCTTCATATTCCGTAGAATTTTTCTTAATGTCAGTCTCAATGTTTTTAAGAAGACCAATCAAGGATTGCAAATAATCAAAATGAGTAATATCTTGTAATCTATTACCTGTACCAACAAATGTTATTTCCAATCCTCCCAGATAATCCTTACTTGTGATAAAATGACTGAGAGAACCTACATTGGGAAAATAATGTACTAACTTATCAAAGTTGAAAAATGGGTTTTTACTTAATGCAAACCGTATAACATGAGCCGGAATTTCTGACATCATCACATCTTTACTTCGATATACTTCATCGGTTGATTGCGGTGATTCTAATTCAAAAAAAGCACTTGACATCCTCCCAATACCCGAAGATAATGTATGCCGATAATTTACTTTCTGCACTCCTAAATCAGAAAATGATTTAATCTTATCATTGCTTTTTACGATTTTAGTATTGTAGGTAACATGACCATTACGATAAAAATCTGTTTCCTTAAAGTCTATTTTAAGTGTAAGCTCTTTGGTCACTAAGTTGTCTTCATAAATTCCCGAATCAACAAGGGCTTTCTTCAACTCTGATATGTAACGGCTGTCTTCTTTGGTATGATAATACAGTTCTTCCAATATTTTCAAGTCATTGGAAATATCATTATCAAATTTTCTGGTAAACTTGTCTTGACCATTTTCTAATGCAAAAGGGTAATACCGTGCGCCACGACCAATTAACTGGGCTTCCGAAAGCGTGGTCTTGCCCGGTTTGCCGTCTTTGCCGTCGCGGTCTTCATAAAGGCGAACAATGTCAAAAAGATTTAACACATCCCAGCCTTCATTCAGTTTCTGAACTGCAAATATTGCTCGTATCGGATTGTTCTCATCTTCCAAGGTATTGAGAAGTATTTGGTTCTTTTCTGCTTCGGTATCATTGTTCGCGCTTAGGCAATTTTCATATCTGAAATTGTTTTGGATTCTTTTCACAATCTCCACATACGATATACCATGCTTTTCAAAAAAATCAAATGCCTTTTGTACAATAGGAACTGTCGAGGTTTTTTGAATGGTTTCAAGCATCGAAACAGAAAAATCATCAATTAGTTTGTGAAATTTTTCCTTGTTCTTTTCTGATTCACCAATAGTTTTTTTTGCTTTGAAAAGAATTACAGGCTTCAAGTTGATATTATGAGATGTCGCTAATTCCTGACGGTACAAATTCAATATCAGGGCTTGGATTATTCGGTCTTGCTCATCATATAATGAACGTATCAAATTAATCTCTTTCGAATACTTGTCTTTGCGAAACTCCGCAAGGTCATATTTGTAGATAACTTTATCCTGATACTTTTTGCTAATCTCATGGCTGTCATAGTCTAAAGTTGCCGTAAATTCCAACAGAATATTATCATAATTCGATTTGTGAATTTGATCAACCGTATTTTCCCATGAGGGGGTGCTTTCCATCTTAATCTGTTTGGTCTCAGAGCTTAAATGATGAGCTTCATCAGCAATCAAAACCAGTTTGTTATTCTTAAAATCTTCAAAAGTTATAGAATTTTCTTTAACAGTTTTTACAAGGTCTTCGTGTAATTTTTGAATAGTAGTAAATTTCACATTGATATTTTGATTGTCTGCTTCTTCAAAATTCTGTATCTCTTTAATGAACACTTCTTTTCCGTCAATTACAATTTTATTGTTGAACAAATACTTCGATGCTTGTTGATTGAGAAAATTGTCTTTGGTTTTCTGTATGATATTATTGCTGTTCACAAAAAACAAAAAGTTGCGATACCCCTTTTGGTAAAGATGTAACATCAAACCAGCCATTATCAATGTTTTTCCACTTCCCGTAGCCATATTGAAAAGCAAGTGAAACGGTCTTTTGGGTTTGCCTTGAAAATCTTCTGAATCACATAAGATAAAACGCTGAAACGCTTCAATCTGGTAAGGTCGTTGACCAAATCCGGGCTTTACATTGTCGGAAATGTGGTTAGGAACTACAACTTGTGAAATAGCCCTTTTACCAAATTCTTGTAATAATGTGTCAAACAAAAACGCCATTTGCTTACTTCTTTAATTGATAAAAATCTTGTGTTACATTTTTCTCTTCTTCGCTGCAAGCAAAGTCCGCATCATCAAGAGAAGAAAGATTCACATACAATTGGTTTTTGTCCAATAGTTCGCAAAGGTGCTGTTTCTGTTCGGCAAGCGTTAGGGCTTTAAATTCTTCCAAATGTTTGTCTTGCTTTTTGATGTCCACATTGTAATTCAAAAAACTTTTGTCTTTCATCTTCTCCCAAATTTCCAAAATGGCTTCGCTGTCTTTGGCTTCTTCTATTTGATCAATAAATGTTTGATTGTATTTTTTCAGTTCGAGATAAATAAATTCATCAAAAGAATTTTGCTCAATTACTCTCTGAACACGTTTTGAAGTTACAGTTTCAACATAATCCATTTGTTCACACAAAATAAATTTGCGATTTCCACCATCTTCTTTGTTTAATTCTAAAACTGCGTGTGCAGTTGTTCCACTTCCTGCGTGATAATCCAAAACAATTGCATCTTTATCGTTGCTAACAACTGCATAAACACAATCTTTTACATTGTATAATGATTTTGGGAAACTAAATTTATTTTGAGGCACTAATCTGCTAACAATTTTTGTCCCATATTCATTTGCATCATATTTCGGGTCAACCCAAACAGTTTTGTATTGACCAAAATTTTTACCAATTTCAATATCCCATTGTCCACTTTTTTTTCTTGCTCGAAGTAGGTTTCTTATTTCTTCAACGGATTGTCTTGCATATCTCCACTTTCTTTCGATATTATCATTATCTATCGGATAAATATAAACCTTGCCGTCTTTGATAATTTCTCTTTTAATTGGGTGAAAATCATCTTCACACACTTCACCAAATTCAACTATTTCAGAAGTGTTTGGGTCAACAATGATAGGATAAAAACAATTTTTTGCATCACTTCTTAAACTCTCACCGCCCCAATTTCTTAAATTGGAAAAGTCAATTTCGCTTTCATCAATTATTCTATTTCCGATCATTTTTTTTCCTTTTGGAACAACAAAGAATGCATACTCATGTGTATATGAGAAATTTGTTCCTTGAACACCCCTTGGATTATGAACAATTGTTATGCAATGAACTTCATAATCTTTAAAAATCTCTTTTAGCATTACACCCAGATGAGGTTGTTCATTTTCATCAATAGCCACTATCAATACGCCATCTTTTCTCAATAAGTCTTTTGCAGCTATTAACCTGTTATACATAAATGTTAACCAAGTTGAACGTTTGAAATTATTATTATAAGTAAAAGTGTCTCCTAAACCACCTGTATTATATGGCGGGTCTATATAAATTAGTTTTATTTTTCCTGCAAATTCTTCTTTCAGCGTATGTAATGCCAAAAGGTTGTTGCCTTTAATTATTAAGTTATCAGTGATGGTGCCGCTTTCGTTTCTCTTAAATTGGTCAAGTGGTTTTTCTCCGTCTTTGTCAAAACGTTTGGCATTAGTGAGTACCTTTGGTTCTAAGAGTTGGGTAATTTCATCTTGTGCCAATAACTCATTGAAGAAAATTTCTTCTCTTTTGTCTTCATCACGGCTTTGCCCGCCTTCCAAAATGCAATCTTTGAAGGGCCACCACAAGGCAACTTCATTGCGTTGGCTCAAGTATTTGCCATCAATGGTAAGCCCTACTTTGTTTTTGTATAGGGTATAACTGTCATTCAGATAGTTTTTTTGCTCCAAAAACTGGGTGAACTTATATTGATTAAATACAGTGATTGTCTCGCCATTGTTAATGGTCAAGGTGCGGAAAAATGTTTCTTTGAGTGTCGGCTCTTTAAGCAACAGCTCAATAAGTTCTTCATCCATATTTCGTGCTTTGCTTAGCACCACCCATTTTTTCAATTCGCCATTGTCGGTGACGAAATTTGGTTCTTTCTTTAATTGCTTTTCAACTATCTGTAATAGCTTCATAGTGTCATAATAATGAAGAGTGGATTATGCGTTGGGTCATGGACTGCATATCCGAGCATCGGTTTACTATGCAGCGTCAATCCCATGTCAAAGATAGGGCAAAATCTGAGATTACGCAAAGGTCAAGGGGAAATGGTTTTTTGTGTTATGGATTGCACAATGCTCTATCCTCATGGTTTTTATGCGGTATCGGCGTGTGACTTGCTCTTTTCGGTTTGCTTCGATACGCTTCTTTTTTTCATTTGTCGGATGCGCCTTCATAGCTTTATATGGCTGCTCTGTTGCTGTTTGTCCTTGCTCTTGTTCTTTCCATTGCTTGTTCTCATCTTTCTCTCGCTTTTCGGCTTCTGGAGGGTGATTTTTAGCTTCTGGAAGTGGATTTTTGGCATCTGGAGGGCGATTGTTGGCTTCTATATGCAAAAAATGCACTTCTGGGTGCTGCGCTTGAACTTCTGGGTGCTGCGCTTGAACTTCTGGGTGCTGCGCTTGAACTTCTGGATGCTGCGCTTGAACTTCTGGGTGCTGCGCTTGAACTTCTGGGTGCTGCACTTGAACTTCTGGGTGCTGCGCTTGAACTTCTGGATGCTGCGCTTGAACTTCTGGATGCTGCGCTTGAACTTCTGGGTGCTGCGCTTGAACTTCTGGCATCATAGAAGATGAACCGCAAGCTATAGAAGATGAACCGCAAGCTATAGAAGTTGAACCGTAAACAATAGAAGATGAACCGTAAACAATAGAAGATGAACCGTAAACAATAGAAGATGAACCGTAAACTATAGAAGATGAACTATAAACTATAGAAGATAAACAGCAAACTATAGAAGATGAACCGCAAACTATAGAAGATGAATTGCAATCCATAGAAGATGAACTACAAACAATAGATGATGAGCAAAAAACAATAGAAGATGAACCGTAAACAATAGAAGATGAACCGCAAACAATAGATGATGAGCAAAAAACAATAGAAGATGAACCGCAAACTATAGAAGATGAACTGCAAGCCATAGAAGAGGAGAAAATAAAAGTAGAAGTTAATCAGAAATACATAGCAGCAAAGTAGAAGAAAATAGAAATAGAGCGGAAGGACATCAAAGATGAAATGGAAGCTATAGAATATGATTATTCATTGATAATTATCAAGAAAAAAGATATAGTTGTAAGGTAAATACATATAGTTATTAAGAAAAAAG
>JAFLBY010000151.1 GCA_017302855.1 Candidatus Kapaibacterium sp. | reverse complement strand
TCCCGTCTGAACGGCGAAACAAGTCAAACTTACAAAAGATATTATGTGATTGTTAATTTTTATTATCCTTTACAATGAAAGAATTTACTAACGAAATTATCCTTGATTTCTCCGATAAGAGCAATTTTAGGAAGCAAGTAAAAGCATTAGAATCTGTCAGAGCAAATTTTGGCAAAACATATCCCAATATTGTCAATGGCAAAAAAGTAAAAGCGCAGGATACGATAGCATCGGTGAATCCGGCTGACCCGTCCGAGATAATAGGTGTTTTTCAAAAAGGTGGTGTAGAGGAAGCCGAAAAGGCTATGAAAGCAGCGCTTAAGGCATTTGAATCTTGGAAAAATGTGCCGGTAAAAGAACGTGCGGATTTCCTTTTTAAAGCCGCGAAAGTAATTCGTAAGCGCAGATTTGAGATCAATGCGTGGATGATATCAGAGGTAGGAAAAAATTTTACAGAGGCAGATGCTGATACAGCCGAAGCTATTGATTTTCTTGAGTTTTATGGTCGTGAAGCCTTGCGCTATGGATCTGTGCAACCGATTGTACCGGTAAAAGGCGAAAAAAACGAACTTCTATATTTGCCATTGGGTGTCGGTGCCATTATCCCTCCTTGGAATTTTCCGTTTGCCATACTCGTTGGTATGACAAGCGCTGCAATTGTCACAGGCAATACTGTTGTAGTAAAACCGAGCTCTGAATCTCCGATGATGGGATATCTTTTTGCAGAAATCATGCATGAACTTGGCTTGCCCGCAGGTGTATTTAACTATCTTTCCGCAAGTGGAGCAACAGCCGGCGATTATTTGGTTTCCCATCCGAAAACACGATTTATTTCTTTTACGGGGTCAATGGAAGTCGGTCTGCATATCAATGAAATGGCGGCAAAAAAACAAGATGGTCAAATCTGGATTAAACGCGTTGTGGCAGAGATGGGCGGCAAAGATGGTATGATCATTGACGAAGAAACAAATGTGGATGAAGCAGTCAAGGGAACGGTTGCAGCGGCCTTCGGTTTCCAAGGACAAAAATGCTCGGCATGTTCGCGTGTTATAGTTGACCAAACTATTTATGCAGAATTTGTAGAGAAGTTAAAATCCGAGGTCGAAAAATTACGCATGGATAATCCGGCGGTTAATGGACAAGTAGGTCCTGTCGTATCTGCAAGAGCTGAAAAATCTATTTTGCAATATATTGAGATTGGTAAAAAAGAAGGTAAACTGCTAACGGGTGGCTCAAAAGTACATGATAAAAATGGTTTTTATATCCAACCAACAGTATTCACCGATGTAAAACCTAATGCTCGTATCGCGCAAGAAGAGATATTCGGTCCGGTTCTTGCGGTAATAAAGTCGAAAAACTTTGATGATGCGATGAATATTGCCAATAATACGATTTTCGGTTTAACCGGTGCTGTCTATTCTGATAACCCGCAAAAACTTGAACGTGCAAGAAAAGAATTTTTCGTTGGTAATTTATATCTCAACCGTAAATGTACCGGTGCGCTTGTAGGCGTTCATCCTTTTGGTGGTTTTAATATGAGTGGAACTGACTCGAAAGCCGGTGGAAGAGATTATTTACTGCTTTTCTTGCAAGCAAAAACAGTAAGTAAAAAGCTGTAAATTATGTACTCCCAATATTATTTAATATACTTTCATCCTGTTAATTGTATGATTAACAGGATGCTTTTTTTCTGAACAGAAATTCGTAGTTTTTACGATGAACAGTCATTTTGCTGATTATTCGAATATTTCAACTTTGGTGGAATCCCATCAGGTGGATCACGCCATTGTTCGTTTTACAAAAGATGGAACAATTCTTTTTGTCAGTGATTCCTATTCGGTGTATCATTATTTAAGCGGGAAAACACAAACTAATTTTTTACATTGTTTTTATGACTATTTTCACGATTTCACAAGAAAAGCTATTGTGGACTTGTTCGATTCTGTCCATAATAATTTTCATGAGTTTTCGGTGGAACTCCATTTTGATTCTGTTATATTAGCAGAGCCTATACTAAGTAATTTAAAGATTGAAATAATTGACGAAGACCACATCGGTACATTAGTAATGCCCTTGTTTGTTAAGGATACAAAGGAACAACTTTTCTTTAGTAATTCATTACCAAGTACGCACGGATCACCACATTTTAAAAAGAAACAATCATTGCATATTGATGATGTTGATTTTTTTCATACGATCACACAGGCTACAACAATATTGGCAGATAATGCGCCGGGCGAAGATGCCATCACAACATCATTGTTAATTGTTCAGAAAGTGCTGAAAGCCAATGCAATGTATATAACGCAAATCATGGGAGAAAGAGATTCGCCTCTTATGGTGCCGCGTTATGAATGTAAGAACAATAATGTAACGAAGTGGTATGACGATTCTAATAGTATGCTATTTCATGATTTAGGTCTCATAAGATGGTACAATGTCTTATCCAGAAAAGGAGTGATAATAGGTAATATTATTGATTTTTCACCTGATGAAGCTCAGGTTCTCGAAAGTATAGGTCTAAAATCTGTTTTAATATTGCCTGTATTTGTCAGGTCGGAGTTATGGGGATTTGTAGAGTTTGATTATTATGATAAAGAAAATGAATGGGAAGATATTCATATTGCAATAGTTAAATCTTATGCAGCAGCCATAGGAAATTACTTTGTACGTGAGCAAGAACAGAAAATGTTAAAATCATTTACTGAGGATTTATATGAGGCAAAAAAAATCCTCGAAAGTCAAGCTTATGATTTGGTGCAAAAGAATTACGAACTCGAAATTGCAAGGGAAGAAGCTGACAATGCCAATAAAACAAAATCTGCATTTTTGTCGAGTATGTCTCATGAATTACGTACACCACTTAATGCAATAATCGGCTTCTCACAAATTCTTCAAAAAGATCAATCAATGCCTGAACAGTTCCGCTCATCCATCAATATGATGTATCGCAGTGGCACACATTTGTTGGACATGATTAACGATATTCTCGATTTATCGAAAATCGAAGCCGGAAAAATGGAATTTTATCCAGAGACAGTTGATCTTTATGCTCTCTTGGACGATATTCTAGGAATGTTTTCACTACGGTGTAAGGAAAAAGATTTATGGATGAAAGTTCAAAAACCTGATGAATCTGCACGATTTGTTATAACGGATGCAAAACGTTTAAAGCAAGTACTTATTAACTTTATTGGTAATTCGGTTAAATTTACGCAGAAGGGTGGAATTGATGTCATTGTAAAAAATACACCTGTTCATAATTCTTTATCAATGCTGACATTTTCTGTTACCGATACGGGGCGTGGCATACCGAAAGAACAGTGTGAAAGTATTTTTGAACCCTTCCAACAAGTTAAAGGCACATATAGTGAGGGAACGGGGCTTGGTTTGGCAATATGTCAAAAAATAGTACGTATGATGGGAAGTGATGGTGTAAAAGTCAGTAGTGAAATCGGTCACGGATCAACATTTTACTTTGATGTGGATTTACCCATCGTAGTGGCTGCTAAAGCAATTCCTGATTCAAGGTATAATTCTAATATCATTGGCATAAAAGGCGAAAAACGAGTCATTATTGCAGATAAAAGTGAAATTAACAGAGTCGTAATTAAAGGATTTTTAGAACCCATAGGATTTAGTGTGTTTGAAGCAATTACGATTACAGATGTTTCTGAAATTGTAGCAGAACGTTCTGTGGATGGTATAATAGCAGATTTCGATTTGTTTTCGGAAGTTCCTTTTGCCGGTTCTATATTCCAAAATAATTTGCTATCGTTAAAGATACCGATTATTGTTGTTTCTGCTAATGCTCTCACTGATAATCGTGAAATTGCGATTTCTTTGGGATTCAATGAATTTGTGCCAAAACCCTTTCATGAAAATCAGTTGCTGGAAGCAATAAGCCGTGCCCTTACTATCGAATTTCAAACCGATAATGCCATTGATGAATCAAGCATTGGTAATGGCGCAAAAGAAAGTGTAAATATAAAATTATGGTTAGAGAGCTTAAATTCTGACTTCGCATCACAGATTCGTGATGCCATAGAAGTCCAAGATTTTGAACATATTGAGAATTTACTTTCCCAATTGGATGTTCAAGCGAAACAGCATGACGCTGTCGTGACTTTATTGTCAATTTGTGCATCCCAATCTTATAAAGAGATTATCGAAGTACTATCACAATTAGAAAATTAACAATATAAAAGATACATATATGGACACCTCCAAAAAAAACCTTGTTTTAGTTGTTGATGACGTTGAGCAGAATGTAGCGGTTGTTTCGCAGATATTGCGCTCACACGGCTATGCCGTTATGGCTGCATTCAATGGTGAGACAGCATTGAGAATGCTTGAAAAACGTGTCCCGGATCTAATTCTTCTTGATATTATGATGCCTGTTATGGATGGTTTTGAAGTTTGTGCAAAAATTAAAGAAAATGACAATTTAAAAAATATTCCTGTTATTTTTCTTAGTGCTTTAAGTGATACGGAAGTAAAAGTCAAAGCGTTTAATACCGGCGGTGTGGATTATGTATCGAAACCCTTCCAAGAGGCTGAAGTTATAGCTCGGGTAGCTGTTCACATTAAAATAGCAAATTTAGAGCGAGAACAAAGAGATTTTATTGAAAAATTGACGGTCATGAATGACGAAAAAGATCGTTTAATGCAAATTGTGTCTCATGATTTGCGTTCACCGTTAGGGGGCATTAAGGGTTTATCCGAAATATTACAAAATGGTGCTGAAGCAGAAATGCCGGAATTGGTGCGTGAGTTTTCAGAGATAATAGTTCAAACATCAGATACCTTGTTAAATTTAGTAAATGATTTATTGGATTTAGCCAAAATTGAGTCTGGAAAACAACGGTTAAATATTGATGACTTTGATATAGTGTCAGTTTTGCAAAATGCGGTACGTTTACAAGAAAAAGTTGCGATTAGCAAAGGATTGCAACTTGTATTTCAGCATTCATTACCTCAAGTTCCCTTTGTAATTACCGGCGATGAACCAAAAATTACACAAGTGATAAATAATTTGCTTTCTAATGCTATTAAGTTCACACCCAAAGGTGGATCTGTGGATTTGTCACTTTCTTCTCTTAGCGACACACAGATTTGTATTGTTGTGAAAGATACAGGTATTGGAATTCCATCTGAGCATTTGCCAAAGGTGTTTGAAAAATTCGGCAATCATCAACGAAGTGGCACATCGGGCGAAAAAGGCACCGGCTTAGGCATGACTATAGTAAAGACATTTGTTGAGCTACATAACGGTACAATTGTAGTTGAAAGTGAGCAAGGTGTCGGCACTAGATTTACGATTGTGCTCCCTGTGCATGCAGAACCCAAAGAAGAATAGGCGACTATATATCTATAATCGCCTAATGGCAGAGAAATGTATTGTTACATTGTGGCAAGTTGTGTGCGAATGATTGTGATGCCTTCAATCATTTCATCGGTTGTCAAGGTTAATGCCGGTCGGAAACGAACGCTTTTGTCACCGCAACCCAAGATAATCAATCCGTTCTCATAACATTTTTCCAGCAACTTTGAACGTATATCGGCTGTGGCTATATCAAATGCACAAAATAATCCCCGCCCGCGTGGGTTGGAAACAATAGTTGGAAATTCTTCGGAGAGATGTTGCAACTGGGCTTGAAGTTCTTTACCAACTTCTTGCGCATTTTGTAAAAGCTGTTGCTGATGAATTACCTCAAGATACTTTGTTGCGCGAGCCATATCCACATAGTTTCCGCCCCACGTTGAATTGATGCGGCTTGGAACACGGAACACATTATCGTCAATGTCGTCAATTCTATCGGTGGTAAAAATTCCGCATACTTGCATCTTTTTCCCAAAACTCATGATGTCCGGTTGAACGCCTAACTGCTCATGCACCCACATTGTGCCTGTTAAACCTACCCCTGTTTGCACCTCATCAAATATGAGTAGTGCATCGTTTTCATCGGCAAGTGTACGAAGCTGCTGCAAGAACTCAGGACGGAAATGATTGTCGCCACCCTCGCCTTGGATTGGCTCAATGATTATGGCTGCAATATCGTCAGGGTTTGACACAAAAGCCTGTTTTATTTGCGCAATTGATAAATTCTCTCTTGCTATAAGTTCTTCCATATTATGATCGCCTAAAGGGAAGAAAATTTTGGGATTGGATACTCGAGGCCAGTCAAACTTAGGATAGAGGGCAACTTTCTTTACATCGGTATTGGTTAGTGACATTGTGTAGCCGCTTCTTCCGTGGAATGCCTGCTTGAAATGAAGAATCTGATGTCCCTTTTCATGAACATATCCTTTTCTGAAATTTTTGCGAACTTTCCAATCGAATGCTGTTTTCAAGGCATTTTCAATGGCTAATGCGCCACCTTCAACAAAGAAATAATGTTTGAAGTAATCGGGTACGGCAATGCTGCGCAATGTCTTCACAAAACTTGCCATCACCTCCGAGTAAACATCCGAATTTGAAGGTTTGTTGAGAGCTGCCTCGCCCAAATAGCGTATGAACTCATCGTCTGTTGTTGAAGGGTGATTCATACCAAGCGGGGTAGAAGCAAAGCATGTAAAAAAGTCCAAATAGTGCTTTTGCGAGCGTGCATCGACTAAACGTGTATTGACACTGTGTTCTGTGTCAAGTACATAATCGAAGCCGTCAATGAGCATGCGAGTACGCAATTCATGTAGCACTTCATCAGGCTGAATATCAAAGAATGGTCTATATGATGATTTTTTCATTTTTTCCTCATAATTGAATGTGAATTGAAACGATTAGGGGTTGTTTGTGTAATGTCAAACAATCCGTATTGAAGTAATTGTAAGAAACGGAATCCGAAAAGAATGGCTTTAAGTCTTTTTAAATCAATGTAATGAGGATACGTTCTGGCAAAAAAAACGTATTGAAGCACGCAACTGCAAGCCGCTCAAAAATGAGCCGCCGCGGATAGTACCTGTATGTTCTGAGGTATGAGAAGCCGTTAAAGTTTTGTTTCGCATTGCGCAAAATTACCGTTTTTTATCCATTTTTACGTACCAGATTCACTTTTCGTTTGCACGTTCATAATTCTCTTCATAATTTGCAATCATAAAACAGAACAAATGTAGTATTATAATCAATCGAAGGAGCGGACATGTCCCCACAAAAGCACAATGCAAGCAGGCATCAGCATGGAATTCAGCACTATATTATTCTCTTGGGAATGATAGCGGTTTTTTCCTATGCAACGTATAGTTTCATCTTACCGACGGCTGTTCAAGGCATCGTTGTAAGCTTGTTTAAACCTGAAGGCGAAACATTACACAATTTCAGTGGTGTGATTGCCTCCCCGTCTGCCGAAGGCAAGAAAGTCGGAGATAACTACACACTTGAAAACGGCGAGCAGCTTAAAAAATACATCAACAATGAATACATTTTCGACTTTACGACAAAGCATCGCATCATAAACAAAGAAGCCAAAGCCGGTCAGCAAAATGATGGCTACACTAAAGAGTCAAATGAGTGGTATTTGAAAGCTCCTAAATTGGGTGAGGAAGCAATTATTCTTGAGCCGAATCTCGGTTTCTCCTACTTAGCATTTGTTATTGGTGCAGCATTATCGTTTTTGATTACATTGATTCTTCCAAATGCACTTGGTATTATGGCTGCAAAAGTGTCACGTGAAATTGACCATACCAAAGATAAAATTCGTCTTCAGACAGGCTTTAGCCAAGAGATAGTTGATGTATTAACTATGCCCGGATCTCGTTTGCGTACACAAGATCGCGACGTGGTGATTCGCGCATTTCGTCGTGTATGGAACAGAACTGAAATTGAGGGCGAACACCACAAACATATACGATTTGAAGACTTTATTACAGAAGATTCTGACCTTGCAGATTTCCGTGATGAGTTCCTTTACATTCGTATCAAGGAGTTCTTCTCTGACTTCGTTTTGAAAGAAATTGAAGATGTCAAAGAAGCATTCCGTTGGGAAAGTAACCATTTACTCATCTTTAAGGGATTGCGTTTGTATATGTCCCACCACTTTACGGAAAAGTATTCAAACTCTGTAACGGGTCTTGCTTATGCGGGTGCTGCTATTCTCATCGTTATCATCGGTGTACGTGGTTTGAAATTCATTCCTCCTACTCGTCCATCGCTTATCTTGGGAGCTATCTTCCTTGAAGGTTCTATGCTTGCGCTTCTTGCATTTGTGTTGATGTACACAGAATCTGAGGAACGCATGGACAAAATGATGAAAAAAATGGAAGATGCCAGCCGCAGCCAATTGGATACACTCGAAGATGTGGCAAAAGATATGCACCAAGTTTCAACCGCTTTGGTTGAAGGTAATGCAAAAATTGTTCAGGAACAAGTGGAAAAAGCCGTGACTGAATATTTGTCTAATCCGACAAACCTTCATGGTTCCGTCGGCAATGCCGTAGGGAAAATCGTCGTAGATGTTCTTACACAAGGTGTTGCTCAGAAAAAGTAATATATATTGAAACATCCTCAAAAAAACCGTGTCATTGCTGATGCGGTTTTTTTTTGTTCAAAATGGAACAATTTCAACAATCCGATGGTATAGTAAGCGTCAAAAACCTTCATCAATCAAGGACCTATTCTATGATAAATTTCAGAGTAT
>JAFLBY010000150.1 GCA_017302855.1 Candidatus Kapaibacterium sp. | reverse complement strand
GGCACGTGGAATACCCGTGGTGGCTATTTTTGGTTCAACGGTGCAGGAATTTGGTTTCATCCCCTATGCAGTGCCATATCGGATTGTTGAAACAGATGCTGATTGTCGTCCATGTTCACATATTGGGCGGGAATCATGTCCATTAGGGCACTTTACATGTATGAATGCCATCACAACAGAGCAATTGCTTGATGCAGTGCAGCAATTAGTTCCGCTGCAATCATCACAATAGACAAACAAACTATTACACAGCTTTTTTCGTTGTCATACCATAACAATGAAGTCCGGCACTTGCTAAGCTGCCGCTCGGTTTATGATAACACAGCAAAGTAAGTACAATGACAATTGCACATTTTTTTATTCATAATAGGTTAATAGGAAATTAATGAACGTTCCACTTTTAGATTTAAAATTACAATACGCGACTTTACAATCGGAAATAGAGCCGATGATGCTTAATATTGCAGCAAGTCAAGTGATGATATTAGGACCCGAAGTAAAAAAATTAGAAGAAACTTTGGCAGATTATTGTGATTGCCGTCATGCTATTGCCGTATCCAGCGGAACAGATGCTTTATTGATGGCATTAATGGCTTTAGATATTCAGCCCGGCGATGAGGTGATTGTTCCTACATATTCTTTCTTTGCTACCGCCGGTGTGGTTGCGCGGCTTAATGCTGTGCCGATTTTTGTGGATGCCGAGCCGATTACTCTCAATATTTCGCCCGAAGGAATTCGTAAGGCAATCACATCACGCACAAAAGCGATAATTCCTGTCCATTTATATGGTCAAAGTGCCGATCTTGATGCCATTATGGCTATAGCAGCCGAGCATAATATTCCCGTTATTGAAGATGCTGCACAAAGTATTGGCGTGCAATATAGCGATGGGCGGAAAGTGGGATCAATAGGTGCTATCGGATGTTATTCCTTTTATCCGACAAAAAATCTTGGAGCTTTTGGCGATGCAGGACTTGTTACGACGAATGATGATACTTTAGGAACAAAATTACGGTTGATGCGCGATCATGGAATGAATCCGCGTTATTATCATAAATTTGTTGGCGGTAATTTCCGTATGGATGCTCTTCAGGGCGGCGTTTTGAATATTAAATTTCCTCATTTAGAACAATGGCATGAACAACGTCGCAAGAATGCTGAACTGTATATATCATTATTCAAAGAACATGGTCTTTCTTCCGGCGAAGGAGTGCTTGAATTTGATGCCGAAAATCGTGTACTGTTGCCCAAAGCTGTTTACAAAGAAAGTGGTGTCAAAAATTATCATATCTATAATCAGTTCATTATTCGTGTAGAAAAACGCGATGAATTACGTGAATTTTTAAAAGAGAAAAATATCGGAGCAGAAATTTATTATCCCATACCTTTTCATCGTCAAGAATGTTTTGCACATTTGCAATGCCGCGACGAGGATTATCCTGTGGCAAATAAAGCTGCTGCCACCACATTGGCTTTACCTGTATTCCCGGAATTAACGAAAGAGCAAATTATATATGTTGTAGAAATGATAAAGGAATTTGTTCATGGAAGCTGATTCTTTCAAAAAAACTGTGTTGAAGTTGTTAGTGTGTGTGATTGGAATATTGGTATTGCCGATATATTCAAGTATTGCTCAAACGGAGAATACATCACAAAAACAAACACTTCCGAAATTATTACTGGCAAATATTGAAATAGGTGAAACCATACCTGAAACTATTGCAGCTAAGGTGCCAACGGCTTTAGCATTGTCAGCATTTGCCTCCGGCAAATATGAAATGATCCGTATGACAGCTCGTGATTCCGCCACAAAATTTTTAACAGCACAGGGAATTGCAGCTACAGTTTCCAAAGTTGCGGAATTTCTTAATGCACAAAAAGTTGTATATGTCAATGTACAGCGAGTGCAAAATTTATTACGCGTAGAAATTGTTGAAAAAGGGTATCCACAATTTTATTCTTCGCAATCGGGTGTGGGATTCTCTTTGCTTCGTTATAGAAAAGGCGATACGATTATATATGATACGCCATTATTACATGCTGTTCAGCGTGCATTTGCGGTTGCTGAAAATGACAGTTTGATGTTTGATAAAGTCGAAGAAGATATGCGCCGTTATCCGGCACCAACCGTCGTGCCCACAGGTGTTGTTTTCAAGGATACCTATAAAAATCTCAACAAAATATATGATGCAAAATTGCAGATTATCAATGCCTATGATGCAGTGCAAATTATGGTAAACACTGCGAAAAATCATCCTAAATTTACCGTTGTGGATATTGATACGCGCGATTCTATTTATGCAATGATGAATTTATTCGGTGTAGAAAATAATCGTAACCCGACATCCGGCGAATTGCAAATGTTGAGCCGTTTGGGAATTGAATATCTTATCTCCGGACAAGCCGAAAATAAAAAGGATTTCTCAGAGATAACATTGGAGCTCCGGCGCTTGAACCGCGATGCAAGTCATACATTTGTCAGAGGAGTAAAAGAAATCGTGACAAGCGATCAAATTGATGAATTTCGAGCGGCAATTGAACGATCAACAAAAGTATTGCTCGATGGCACAGGATTAGAGAAAAAAAGTACTAAGAAAAAATAGTATGAAGTAATAATACAAAGAGCCGCAATTGAGCGGCTCTTTTTTTAGTCATGTTAAAAAAATTACGCGCTTAAACTTGCTTGCACTGCCGGAGCAAATTCTGCAATAAATTCTTCTAATTTGGTGGCTGCAAGAGGTGTGCCGGACGCAATGTAATCGCTCATTAATAAGCCATCACGAAAACCGCGTCCTAATTCTTGATAACCGTCAACAAGTGTTTCCTTCATACCCATTTGTAACATTGCCGCCTTTTGTTGATCATCGGGAAATTCGACCCAAGGAATATTTTTTCCTATTGCTTCGCTGAGCAAATGAGCTACGTCGTTTGATGTGCGAACATCGCTGACAATATAGCGAACAGAATATCCGGTAAAATCCAAAGATAATAATTCTTCCAGAGCGGCGGCAGCAATATCTTTGACATGCACTAATGCCATCGGGATATCACCTGCATAATTACTGCCCATAATACCCATGGAAGTAATCATTCCGATTTGTGCATAGAAATTTTGATAGAAAAATGAAGGGCGTAAATGCTTGACATCAATATTTTCTATTGCATTCAACATTTTTTCAAAATCGCTTAGTCCATCCACAACGCCTGCACCATTGCCAAGATGTGCTCCCACGCTGGAAAGATTTACTACTTTTTTTATGGAATGAGCACGAATTGCATCTGCCATATTCTTACCCACACGATTTTGATATGCACGAAAATCATCGGTGCTGTAATTCGGCGGTATCATCGTATAAACGACATCGGCATTGGCAAAAGCCGACTGAACAAAATCGGATTGCTCCATATCACCTACGAAAGGAGTTGCGCCGAGTGCTTTGATTTGTGCTGCGGTTTCTTCGCTGCGTGTGAGAACACTCACGGTATGACCTGCTGAAAGAAGACCTTCAACAATTGGTTTGCTGATATTTCCCAGCGAACCTGTTATGACATAATTCATAAAAATAAAATATAAAAATTAAAAAAAATTACCAAGGCAATATAGAATCATTATGAAGATAACTGCCATGATGACCATCGTCGTCAATAAGTGCCAGCATAATACTTGTACTTGCTCCCTGTTCCGGCGTAAGATGCGCTCCTTTGCCACCCATATCGGTTTGAACCCAGCCCGGATGTGCTGCATTTACTCTAATATTGGTGTCTTTGAGTAAATGTGCTAAATGGATGGTAAATGAATTTACGGCAGTTTTCGATGTATTATATGCAAAGGTTTTTGTGTTATAGGTATTGGAACCCGGCGTGGCATGAAATTCCAAAGAACCAAGAATACTTGTCAGATTCACAATGCGTCCGGCTTCACTTTTACGAATAAGCGGTAAGAGTTTTTGTGTAAGTTCTACCATGCCAAAAAAGTTAATATCAAAAGTTTTACGCAAAATTTCCATCGGAATACTTTCCGTTGTATTGGTTTGCCAAGTGTCCGATTCTATTTGTACGCCTGCATTATTGATGAGAATATCGAGTTTCCCATAGGTGTCTGCAATATAAGAATAAGCAGATGTGAATGAAGAACTGTCCTCCATATCAAGATGAAGATAATGCACATCAAGACCTTGTTGCGCTAATTGTTGGGCTGCTTGCTGACCTCTTTGTTCATCGCGCGACCCAAGCAAAACGGTCATACCTTGTTCGGCAAGCATCTTAACGGTGGTATATCCAATTCCTTTATTGGCACCGGTTACTAATGCAATTTTATTCATGATTATTGTGAAAACTGTGAAAAAATGTGTGATGACTGAGGTGGAAACGAGCACGAAAATTTTTTATTGTATATACAACTATATATTATCAAAATTTTATGATTCATGGAGAAGACTATGTGCTCTAAATGCGGTTTGTGCCAGTGAATCGGCATTGTCTTTACCCAGAATTGCCGTGTATCGTGCATATAATTTAGACCATGCTTCTTGAATAATAGGCAATTTTTTCTTGGCTTTTTGCGTGGGTGTTATATAGGTAAATTTACCGTCCGTTGTGCGAATGATATAACCTTGTTCCTCCATTTTATCCACAAATCGCGTGACTGTACTTGGTGTAAGACTAAGTTTTTCAGAGAGTTCCTTTGGTTGGACTGATGGTTTTTCGATAACAATCATCAGCAGAAAACAATACTGTGACGGTAAACCGGTTGCAGCAAATTCTTCATCTGCCATACGGGTAATGGTGCGAGCCAAGGCATTTGCCGAATAAAAAAGACAAGAGCCGAAGCGTGAACAAGTTTCTGCCATAATAATCGTATGTGATAAGTGATAAGTATAAGACTTAGAAGAACAATACTCTATTGTATATACAAATATAGTAAAAAAATCTGTTTTATCGGTACAATGAATTTCGCAGATAAACGTAGTAGGGTTTTTTATTGCAAGATTGAAGTGTAAAATGAAAAACGAGCGTTTCTTTTTATTGTCATTGGCATTGTTACAATTCACCAATATTATGGACTTTATGATAATGATGCCATTGGGACCACAACTGATGCGCTTATTTCAGATAGGACCCGATCAATTCAGTATGGCTGTTTCAGCTTATACCATTTCAGCCGGAATATCAGGCATTGCGGGTGCATTTTGGTTAGACCGTTTGGATAGAAAGCAAGCTCTCTTACTTATGTATGGCGGTTTTCTCGTGGGAACATTATGTTGTGCTTTAGCACCATCCTATATACTTTTAGTCACTGCGCGTATTGTCACAGGTGCTTTTGGCGGCATATTGGGAGCAATAGTATTTTCCATAGTTGCCGATACCATACCCGAAGCCCGCCGAGGTTCTGCAATGGGCATTGTTTCCACATCATTTTCTATGGCATCGGTATTTGGTGTACCTTTTGGTTTATATTTGGCTACTTTACTCAGTTGGCATGCACCATTTTATGCTATTGTGATTATTGGGGCAATTATTTATGCCATATTATTCAAAGTGTTACCACCGATGCGATCGCATTTTGAGCATCATCATTTACATACTTCGCGTTGGGCAAATGTAATGGCTGTTCTTACAGATCCTGTTGTGCGACGTTCATTATTATTTATGGTATTATTAATGTTCGGGCAATTTTCCATTATCCCATTTATTAGTCCTTATATGGTGGCAAATGTCGGCATAAGCGAACAATATTTACCCTTTATATATTTTTTCGGCGGAGCAGCAACCATAGTTTCTTCGCCTTTAGTCGGTAAAATATCCGATGCTGTCGGTAAACCTAAGGTATTTACATTTTTTGGGATTATTGCTGTGTTACCTGTATTGATAATTACCAATTTACCTGTGGTGAGTTTACCTGTGGTTTTGGTGCTGACAACATTTTTCTTTATTGTCACCAATGGACGCATGGTTCCCGCAATGGCAATCGCAAGTACAGTGGTTTCGCCCGAACGACGCGGTACTTTCATGAGTATCAATTCTTCTGTGATGCAAATGGCAAGTGGCATTGCTTCATTTATTGCCGGACAAATTGTCATAAAATCACCCACCGGTGCACTGCAAAATTATCCGTATGTTGGTTTGATGTCCGCCATTGCCGGAATTTTGTGTTTAAGTATGTTACCTGTGCTGCTGAAATCACAGAAAAAAGCTATGGGATAAACTCATCTTCTTAGGAAGTACTATACTAAAATTATCCTTTGAAAAGCCGGTTTTTCATACTGTTCTGTGAATTAATCGCATATCGTATCAGATAAAAGAAGTGGGGGAGAGCACAAAAGTAAAAACAAACACCTTAGCCGGCTTTGTAAAAATATTATGTTGGTGGCATTTTTATTAGTTTTTAATTGTCTGTTTAAAAAAGTCATCATATCGTCTGTTACCAATATTGATGATAATTAGATTTTCTTTGCAACGTGTAATTGCTGTGTAAATAAGTTCGTCTGTCGTAAATTGGTGTTCTTCATCACTTTCATTTTCTAAAATCAAAAACAATGTTGAAATTTCCCAACCTTTGAAACTGTGAATTGTTGAAAGCTTGGTCGTTCCCGAATTCATCCAAAAGTTAAATTTTTTATTTCGTCTAACTATTTCAACTTCTCTTTTTAACTTTTCATCATCAGTTTTTCCATGTTTTGTGGAATCTGCTTTTAGCTTTTCATATACTTCTAGGGTTTCAAACATCGTGTTTGTTTTCTTATGTAATCTGTCACGAATATCTTTGTCAATTAAACGTAAAACTTCAACTCTTGAAGATTGAAAGCAAACGTCATTGTCATGAACTACTTCTTCTGTAATTAAGGAATTATAGATTTGCATAATTAGAGCTATATCAGCCGTCTCCAGATAGTGATATTTAATTAGAGATATGTCAAACAAACTACGTTGAACAATAATTTCGTCATAGTCATATTTTCCCGTAAAGAAGGTTTTTTGAAATTTCGTAGCAAGGTTTGCAATTTCTGTTGTTACGCGGAATGATTTTTTTAAAAAATTCCATTGCCCTTTTATACTTGTATATGGTTTTTTTTCTTCTAATGTTCTTTGATATATATTTTGTTTTTCATCTCCAAAAACTACAAATTCTCCGTCTTTAGCTAAAAATTTTTTTACGTTTGAAATCCAATCCTTCTGATAATCTTGAACTTCGTCAATAATAATAGTTTGGTAAGATTTCTCCCCTGGTATTGTCGTTTGGTTCTCGTCAATTTTCAAAAAGTTGATATTATTGTTATGAACTTTTATAAAATGATGATAATGAAGAATTGTAAAGTTCTTCCACTCAAAATTTTCTCTTACTTCACTAATCCTATCGTGTATGTAGTTCCGTAACGAAATATTGAATGTTAGTATTAGTACTTCGCCCTTATGTCTCAAATGTGCGTTAACGGCTCTTTTTGCTAACGCAAGTGTCTTTCCGCTACCTGCAACCCCTTTCACTTTTTGGTGACTATCTGCTTTGCTTTCGATAATTCTAAGTTGTTCATCTGAGTATGTGATTACTTTCCCTTGTTCAACTATATGCGCGGGTGGCTTTAAATGACGTTTGAAACTTTTGTAGAGTTGTTCGTCGAAAAGAAATGATTTTTTATCTAACCATCTTTTTGAAATAATTTTTTTAAAATTATTGTTTGTTAAACTGTCATAACCTAATAAATCAAAATGAGATAAAAATTTAAGATAACCTTCTTTTTCTTCATAACCGTCTGTTAAAAAACTATCTATTTCCTTCTTTGATGCCCTGTGAAAATAAACAGCGCAAGTAACAATAGACAGAAATTTCGGGTTCTTTATTCTTCTTTCTAAAAGAGTTTCGATATGAAGATTGTATAAATTCTCTTTGTATTCAAGTACTTGTTGAATAGGTGATTTTACGATTTGTTTGTTGTTAAAATTGTTATCAGTATTCTTAAGTTGCCAATTTCTATCTGGACTAAGCAAATAGCTATCTAAATTCCAGTCTTTGACTTCAATAATCATCACACCCGAATGTTCTCGCAATATTATGATGTCAGGATTGTCACCATTGAGAAATGGTTGAAAGTATACTTCGTATGTGTCATCAAGTGTTGAGTTTAGGAAATGAAGAAGTTTCCATTCCCCATCAGTGGGTTTTACCTTAAATAACTCAATCTGATCTAATGTTGGAAATATTTTTGCCATTGTTGTGTTCTATGATTACTACTAATGTTTTAACCTACACATACCCGAAGAAGGGAGATTTTTAACACTAAACTACCAACTAACCACCTCTCCCGCCATGTAGCCCAAAAGTTGATGCGAGATAAAGTTTTCAATTCTTGAGATAGGTGTTGTTATGCACTCGGATTTAATCTGTTCGAAGATGTTTTGGTTCTATTTTTTTATACTTGCCCAAATACTTGTTTCTTACTCTCAGTAATTCGTCTTCAAATAATTTTATAAAGTCACGTAACTTTTGTCTTGATGAACCTTTAGAATAATTCTCTTGATGAAATTTATCAACGTTTGCATGACAAAGTACACAAAGACATTTCAGGTTAGTATCGTCATTATTTTTGGGATTTCCATCTATGTGATGAGTTTCCAAGTAGTAACCGTTAGTATAATTTGA
>JAFLBY010000015.1 GCA_017302855.1 Candidatus Kapaibacterium sp. | reverse complement strand
AAAAACATCACCAAAACTGCTGTAACGGGTACTGCAATCAGCAAACCCCAGAAACCAAAGAAGTGGCTGAATACAAAAAGTGAAGCTAAAAGAATAATGGGGTGCAAGCCGATTTTTTCCCCTAAACCCTTGGTTCTATTCCATAAGCATTCACAAAATGTAATCCATTAATTACGCATGTTACGACAATCACAGAGCCCGTTGCATTGTCGGGATTGATGAGCAATATCGTCACAATGGCAATAATCATACTGGCAATTGTTCCAAAAATCGGTATAGGATTCAACAATCCGCATATTATCCCCAACACGATCGGATAGGGTACGCCAAAAATCGCAAATAGAATGGAAGAGACTGTGCCAATAAAGAATGCTGCCACAATTTGCCATCCGATATAGGTCCTTACTATTGCATTCACTCTTTCAACATCATGGAACACTTTTTTGTCTTTTTTGGTCAATATCTCACGTAAAAGGGTTTTGAGCTTCGGTAAATCTTTCACGAAGTAAAATGACAAAATCGGTATAAGAATAACATTGATAACCTGTGAAGCCAATAAAGATAAACTTGTGAGCAATGATGCAAGTGCTTGCAATATTGACGTAAACACACTTTCTATGCGGGGCGCAAATTCATTCTGAACTATGTCTTTCAACGTATCTTTCGGTAAACCTAACCCATCAAGCATACGATAAAATTTACGACTTTCTAAAAATTTCTGACTATTGGTTACAAAAGATGATACCTGCGAAATGATGTCATCTAACTGAGAAAACACCGCCGGAAAAACAAAGATTGCAATCATGGTAACTATACCGCCCATACATAAAACGATTGTCAGAGCAGCCAACCAGCGGGGTATCTTTTTTCTTTCCAGCCAACTCACGGAGGGATCCGTCAGATAAGCCAATAAGAAAGAGATTGCAAAAGGTAAAAGTGCGACACCCAAATCCTGAAACAGCCATAAAACAAAACTAATCAGAACCAACAATAATATTCTTCTTACAATAGGATGTTCTTTGCGTAAAGGCACAAGCAGAAAAATCGTTATACCAAATAAAGCAAGGGGGCTTGTTGCCAACCCGGTCAGCCATAGAAAATAACCGAAGCACAAAGTGGCAACGGTAAAAACAATAGGTAAAAATTGTGAGAAGTTCGCCATTGGTTTTGAGGTAAGTTCATAAAGCGGTATTGCAAAAATACCGCTTTATGGTAAAGAGACGGGAAGGAAGTGTGTAAATTCTGTAGCCTGAGCTGTCACAATATCAGGCGTCATTGTTTAATCAGCATCAACACAGATCTTATCATAAGCACCAATCAAGGCATTGGCAATCATATCTGCGCTTGCTCCTTCAATATTATGACGCGGTAAAAAACCTACTAACTGACCATCTTTTAATATTGCCACTGATGGAGACGAAGGGGGTTGTTGTAAATACTCGCGTACTTTTTGGGTAGCTTCAATATCTTGTCCGGCAAAAACTGTAAACAAGAATTCCGGTTTTACGCTGTGTTCTAATGATTTTACCACACCCGGTCTTGCTGTTCCGGCAGCGCAACCGCAAACGGAATTGATGACAACAAGGGCTGTACCTTTTTTTTGCATTGCACTGTCAACATCTTCGATGCTGCGCAATTCCTGAAAGCCATGACGGGTTAACTCTTCGCGCATCGGCTGTACTATAAGTGGATCATAAGCCATGATAATTTCCTCAAAATGAAATAAAGATGTCGTTCAGACGATAACAGAAAAAAAATAGTGACATTGTGTGACGGATCAATCAAATGAATGTACAGATAAAGAAACTTTATGCCGAAACAGAAGCAGGTTATGCTCTGCCGCATTATGCCACGGTCGGTGCTGCCGGCATGGATATATGTGCTGTGTGCGATAAACCGATTGTTATTGCTCCAAATGCAATAGCACTTGTTCCAACGGGGCTTGCAATTGCTTTGCCGCAAGGATTTGAATGTCAGGTGCGCTCTCGTTCCGGACTGGCTGCTAAAAACGGTGTCTTTTGCCTTAATGCTCCGGGTACAATAGACAGCGACTATCGCGGTGAGATTAAAGTGATACTTGCCAATTTCGGTAAAGAAGACTTTACTGTTCATCATGGTGATCGCATTGCTCAAATAGTTATCGCACGTTATGAGCAGATACAATGGGAGTTAGTAGAAGTGTTGGGGCAAACCGAACGCGGTGAAGGAGGTTTTGGCAGCACCGGAACTACATCGTTGGCATAATTACTTTTTATTCTTAATTTTGCATCATGAAATACGGCAAAGCACTCGGCACAATTATACTCATTGTTCTTATTCCGATTTATGCGGGTGGGATTAGTGTGGTAAAACATTTTTGTTGCGGAACTATTGAAAATACCGAATTTCTGTTTGGCTTGCATCAATCGGCTATACAAAAAGATAATCATCATACAAATCAAGAAAGCTCATGTTGTGAAAATACAGAACAAGAAAATTGTTGCAACTCAGAATATGATGACAATAAATGCGGTGATGAAATACTTACTTTTGATAGCAATGATTCGTGGCTTGTGTCCCAATTAAATTCCTTTGATGCCGAAATAGCAGTTATTGTCTTACCTGTTCTCCATCTCCATAATATACAAGAACTTAATCCATTCTTACTTAGTGCTGTCGCAGAATCGGATAATCCACCCGATAAAGAATTAGCCCATTCTATTCAAATTCTTCGACTATAAGATTTTCATTTTTTTTAATTCAAATGTTGTAATGCTGCATGGCAGTGTTACTTTTTCTCATTATTATGTATTAAAAAAATGAAAAGGAATCTTTGTATATTACTCGTGTTTTTATCGTTGGTCATAACAGGAAAAGCACAAAATTATATTATTGGAAAAGTGGTTTCAGCACAGGATAATACCGCTTTGGAAGGCATAAGGGTGCAATGGAACGGAACCAATAAAGGAGCACTGACAACAAAAAATGGTGTGTTCCGGCTGCAAGAATCTCAACAAACGCATGAACTGATAATCTCTGCATTGGGGTTTGTTACCGACACATTCCATGTGCATGATTATAGGGCAGGCGATACCCTTGCCATAGCATTGCAACCCAAAGTATCGCAAGAAGTAATTGTAGAAGCGGAATCCGAAGCTACGACGATATCAACATCCACAATCTTGCCGACAGAAAAAATGACACAGAAGGAATTTAAGCGGGCTGCTTGTTGTTCACTTGCCGAAAGTTTCGAGACCAATGCCACGGTTGATGTCTCGTACTCAGATGCGGTAACAGGTGCTAAACAAATAGAAATGTTAGGTTTGCAAGGAAGTTATGTGCAGGTGCTTACCGAGTGTTTGCCTACGATTCGCGGTTTAGCTTCATCGTATGGATTGGAATATATTCCCGGCACATGGTTAGAAAGTATTTCATTATCGAAAGGCGTGGCTTCGGTGGTTAATGGCTATGAAGCAATGACCGGTCAAATGGAAATCGAACTAAAAAAACCACATGAAAGCGAGCGTTTGCATCTCAATGCTTACTTTAATCCCATTGGGCGATGGGAGGGGAATTTGGTACATTCTTACAGTTTTACAGAGGACTTCGGGACAACACTCTTAGCGCATGGCACTCTTTTGAATAATGTTATTGACAATAATGGCGACGGTTTTCTTGATTTGCCAAAGCGCAATCAAATCAATATATTTAATCGCTGGCGCTATGCGAATGAATTTACGATGGTGCAATGGGGCATAAAAGCACTTACAGAAGAAAGAATAGCCGGAGAAAATACTTTTAGTCCATCACAAACTATTGCACGTTGGAATCCTTATGGCATAACGGTAAATACAGAACGTTATGAAGCATTTTTTAAGAGCGGTCATGTGCTTGATGAGAATGAAAAATATCATTTGGCATTTTTCGGCACATTTCAAACGCATAGCCAGCGATCATTATTCGGATTACGTCATTATAATGGTAATGAGCGTACTTTTACTGCTCGTGCGGTATTTACTGCAAAATTCGATGATAATTTTTCGATTGTTTCCGGCACAAGCTATCTGGTTGATAATATTGAAGAAAAATTTGATATCAATACTATAAATCGCTATGAAAGTGTGCCCGGAATATTTGCTGAAGCAACAATAAAACCGGATAATACATGGACATTTTTAACCGGTATTCGCTATGACAGACATAATATTGCAGGAGATATTATTGTGCCGAGAATAATGGTAAAATATGATATTGATGAACAATCTACAATTCGACTTTCGGCGGGTAAAGGTTTGCGCTTTGCGAATATATTTGCAGAAAATGTTGCATTTTTGGCAAGCTCACGCACTATCATTATTCCCGCCTCATTACAACCGGAACAATCATGGAATATTGGTATAGGAACTGTCGTTTATTTTTCGGTATTTGATAAAATGTTTACCCTTGATGCAGATATTTTCAGAACGGAATTTATTAATCAAGTAATCTCGGATCTTGACATATCGCCCAATGCCGTACATTTCACGAATAGTTCCGGCAGTTTTTCCAATAGCGCGCAAATCCGATTACAAGGCGAAATCTCTTCTGCTCTGACTCTTGCTGTGGCATATCGTTTCAATGATGTGCAATTTACGACCAATGGCATATTGCAACAGAGAGCACTTTACAGTCCTCATAAATCATTTCTCAGCATATCCTATACGCCGAGTGATTGGCAATTTGATGCCACATGGACATATCGCAGTGGGGGACGGATTCCATTCGTTGCAGCCAAACACTCTCTTGGTAGTGATGAAAGTCATGATTATGCCACATCATTCGACGGCTTCTCAATAGTGAACCTGCAAGCCCAATACAAGTTTATGGGAATTGAACTCTATGCCGGAGTGGAAAATCTGCTCGATAGGATGCAACATCACCCTATAATTGACCCGCAAAATCCGTATGGAGAGAACTTCGACGCGTCCTTAGTGTGGGGTCCGATTATGGGCAGAATGTACTATTCGGGCATCAGATGGGTTATTGAGTGAGTAATCAATCATAATTTTGTGCAACATTTTTATACGTTCAAGTAAAAATCAGATGAAACCATCCCCAATACCGCCCATAGTCGGTGTGTGTGTTATGATAAACAAGAAACTTGTGAGAACGGGTATCTTATTGTTATTCATGTCACTATGTGGATACCTGAGCTATGCTCGTACTGACTCTTTACTTATTCGCCGTCCGGCTACAACGGGTAAAACCCTAAAGAAAGCCGATACATTGTCAAAAGAACGTTTGCAATATCGTGCGCAGATGCTGAAAGAATTGCAGCGTGATCTTGACGGCATTTTTGAAGGAGCTGAGATATCGAATGCCAATATTGGTGTTTCTGCCCAATACATAGAGACCGGCGAGTTCCTTTATCGTCGCAATGATGAGAAAAACTTTACTCCGGCATCGAATCTGAAGCTCATCACAACGGCGGCAGCATTGGAGTATTTGGGCAAAGATTTCCGCTACAAAACTCGTTTCTATTTGGATGGAACCGCTAATCGTGGCGGTGAATTTATCGGCAATATTATCATTCGTGGTGGTGGCGACCCCACATTGTCGCAGTTCTTTTACCGTGATGCAACATTCATCTTCGATGCCGTATTCAATAAACTTGATTCATTGGGCATAACCTCGATTCGGGGAAATATTATTGCCGATGATACCTATTTTACCGATGAGCCGTATCCGAAAGGATGGTCAATCGAAGATATACCATTTGCATTTTCGCCCGAGGTGAGTGGCTTAAATTATTATGATAATACGGTGGAATTTCTTTGTGAACCGGGGATTGCACCCGGCGAAAAACCACATATTGATATTGTTCCCGAAAATGAATATGTGACGTATATCAATGATTTAATTACTACGGATTCCAATATTGCTTCTACTGCCGAAGGCTTGCGCAGTGCTGAATCTAATTCCTTTGTCATTTCCGGAGGTGTGCCCTTACGAAAAGAGCGTAATAATGTCATTATTCAATCTTCAATTCATAAACCGGGATTATATTTTGCATCAATACTCCGTTCTGAATTAGAGCGTCGAGGCATACGAATACGCGGCTCGCTTTTAGAATCGAAGGAAATATATTATTTTCCGAATTATCCCACCTTAGTCTTACTTGCCGAGCAAAATTCGCCTGTTTTATCGGATATTGTTCTCATAACAAACAGGTTCAGTCATAATTTATGTGCAGAAGTATTATTGAAAACCATTGCCAAGGAAAAAACAGGCATCGGCAGTTTTGACAATGGCATACAAATGATGAAAAAATTTCTGACCAAATATGGTGTGAATGCTGACAAAATTTCTATTGCCGATGGTTCAGGGCTTTCACGACTTAATCTTTGTTCGCCTTTATCATTTGTCAAGGTGCTTAATGCTATGTATAATTCCCCAAATCGCGATGAGTTTATTGCCTCATTAGCCATACCGGGTGAACGAGGCACTTTGCATAAACGCTTGACAAATTCGCGTGCGGAAACCAATATATTTGCCAAAACTGGAAGCATGACCTCGGTTTCGACAATTTCCGGTTATGCGCTAACTCGTGATCGTGAACCCGTAGCATTTTCGATTATGTGTAATGGATTTACCGTACCTTTTTCTGTCATACATTCTTTGGAGGATTTAGTGTGTATGCGACTTGCAAGTTTTAGTAGGAAATAATATTTTATGTCATTTTTTTCCACCATCACCACTGCCGCCGATTGTAAAGCCCGTGCCGGCATTCTCAAAACCGATCACGGAATTATCGAAACACCAATATTTATGCCCGTCGGCACGCAAGGTGCTGTCAAAGCTATAGAACACAGAGAATTAGACGAGCTTGGTGTGCAAATAATATTGGGAAATACCTATCATCTTTATTTACGCCCCGGCAATGATGTGCTTTCATCATTTGGCGGATTGCATCAATTTAATTCTTGGAATAAACCATTACTGACCGACAGTGGCGGCTATCAGGTGTTTTCTTTAAAAGATTTACGAAAAATAACCGAAAAAGGCGTTGAATTTAGAAGTCACTTAGACGGCTCAAAACATATTTTTACGCCGGAAAATGTAATAGAAACACAAAGAATAATTGGCTCGGATATTATGATGCCTTTAGATGAATGCACACCATATCCGGCTACGTATGACTATGCAAAAAAATCCGCTGACATGACAGTACGTTGGGCAAAAAGAAATAAAGAGGCATTTGATAATTCATCACCACGCTATGGTCATACACAATTTCTGTTCGGTATCGGACAAGGAAGTACATATCCCGATTTACGTCGCGCTTGTATGTCTGATTTAGTGGAAATGAATTTTGACGGTTATAGCATTGGTGGCTTGGCTGTGGGTGAATCCGCCGAAAATATGTATGAAATGACTGATATTTCCACCGATTGTATTCCGCAGAATAAACCACGATACTTGATGGGCGTTGGCACACCTGAAAATATACTCAATGCCATTGAGTTAGGGGTTGATATGTTTGATTGTGTGATGCCCACACGCAATGCGCGCAATGCGACATTATTTACATCTCGCGGTAAAATTAATTTGCGCAATGCGAAATATAAGTTCAGCAACGATATTGTGGATCCCGAAGTGATTACCTATACAAGTTCTTTTACTTTAGGGTATTTACGTCATCTGTTTATTGCACAGGAAATTCTCGCGCTTCAATTAGCAACTATTCATAATATCGGGTTTTATCTGTGGCTTGTCAAAACAGCCCGACAAAAAATACTTGATGGCAGCTTCCGTCAATGGAGCAAAAATTTACAACAAGACATGAGTAAACGTTTATAATATTTTTTACGAAAGGATACAGTATTTATGAAATTAGCATTTTTACTTCTTGCAGCGGCACCCGCAATGGCAATGGCTCCTTCACCGCAAAGTGGCGGCGATGGCATGAACAGCATGATTTCGACATTGTTAATGTTCGGTTCCATTATTTTTATTTTTTATTTTATGATTATTCGCCCGCAATCGAAGCGTCAAAAAGAAGTAAAAAAAATGCTGGATGAAATGGCTAAAGGCGATAAAGTGGTAACGGGCGCAGGGATTCACGGAACTATCAGCGATATGAATGAAGGTAAAGTTCTGATTCAAATTGCAGAAAATACCCGTGTTTGGTTCGACAAAACAGCAATTGTGACAGTAACAAAAAAATAAAATTCATGAGAAAATTTGATACAATAGAATCGGCTGTCGCCGATTTACAAGCCGGAAAAATTGTCATAGTTGTGGACGATGAAGATCGTGAAAATGAGGGCGATGTTATTTGTGCCTCACAGTTTACCACACCCGACATGATTAATTTTATGGCAGTCCATGCTCGCGGTTTGATATGCACGTCAATTACGCAACAGCGTGCCGAAGAATTAGAACTTACGTCAATGGTTGCCGATAATACGGCTTTGCACGGAACACGCTTTACTGTGTCGGTTGATTATGTGCATGGTACAACATCCGGAATTTCTGCTCATGATCGTGCGGCAACAGTACAGGCACTCATCAATCCGCAATCGAAGCCGGAAGACTTTGGGAGACCCGGGCATATTTTCCCATTAATTGCTTGTCCCGGCGGCGTATTGCGTCGTGCGGGCCACACCGAAGCCGTCATTGATTTGATGAAATTGGCAGACTTGCAACCATCCGGAGTGCTCTGCGAAATTCTTGCAGATAATGGCACAATGGCGCGCGGTGAAGAATTATTTGATTTTGCTGAAAAGCACTCACTTAAACTTATCACGGTAAAAGATCTTATTGCCTATCGTTTAGAAAAAGAGTCTTTGGTACGCTTTGTTGCCGAAGCACAGCTACCCACCGAGTATGGTAATTTTCAAGTAAAAATATTTGAAAATGTAACCGATGGTAAAGAGCATTTAGCTCTGGTCAAAGGCGAAATTTCTGCCGATGAACCGATTTTGGTGCGCGCACATTCTGAATGTATGACCGGCGATATTTTCCATTCTTTGCGTTGTGATTGCGGTAAACAACTTCATCGAGCAATGGAAATGATTGAACATGCCGGAAAAGGTGTAATTCTCTATATGCGCCAAGAAGGTCGGGGTATTGGACTTACCAATAAAATTAAAGCATATTCCTTGCAAGAACAAGGCATGAATACCATCGAAGCAAATGAAGCTCTCGGATTTAAGCCCGATGCACGTGACTATGGTATAGGTGCTCAAATACTCAATCAATTGGGGGTAAGAAAAATGATGCTTATGACCAATAATCCTACAAAAAGGGTAGGATTGGAAAGCTATGGCTTAGAAGTTGTGGACAGAGTTTCCATAGAA
This sequence comes from Candidatus Kapaibacterium sp., assembly GCA_017302855.1. GTDB lineage: Bacteria > Bacteroidota > Ignavibacteria > Kapaibacteriales > UBA961 > UBA2353. The sequence goes on along the minus strand of JAFLBY010000015.1, from coordinate 24,840 downwards.
ATCGAGCCTGTCCCCGAAAATGAAGAATATCTCAAAACCAAAAAGTATAAAATGGGGCATATTCTCAAGCACCTCTAAGAGAAAAAATATAATCTCAATAAAATCATAATGTTATATAGATGTGCTTGTGGGGTTGACCCGACGATATGACCAATCAAAATCAACTTTTACACAAATGAACGATGTGCATCGTCAATCCACATCGCTTACAGAATAGATAATCTTCTGTAATTTTGTCTTAAACTCTTCACATATTATTATTATTCAAAGGTTAGATTAATGGCTAATGCGCTTCATTTCACAGATGATAACTTCAAAAGCGAAGTTCTTGAATCATCTTCACCTGTCTTAGTAGATTTTTGGGCAACATGGTGTGGTCCATGTCGTATGATAGCACCGGTTATCGAAGAACTTGCTGCCGATTATGAAGGAAAAGCACGTATCGGAAAATTAGATGTTGATAACAATCCCAATGTTGCTATGGAATATGGTGTACGCTCCATACCGACATTATTGATATTCAAAGACGGCAAAATCGCCGACACTATCATCGGAGCTGTGTCAAAATCATATATTACCGAACGCCTCGAAGCAGTCGTCGCATAAGATACAGACCATGAGTATCGTTTACCCGACATACATTTCAAATATGCATGTCGGGTTTTTATTTTTTGTGAATACTTTTTAATCAATGGCGGGAGAATCTTTCGATGGCACGTCCTCGACTTTTAGAAAAGGAAGAAATTACGTATTTGATGGGCAAGCATCCATTGTGGGAACATCATGATACGATAATTATTCGTTATTTTGCACCTTCAAATTTTGTGAGTGCAATAGGGTTAATCAATGCAATAGCTATTCTGGCGGAAAAAATGGATCATCATCCCGATATTCATTTGACCGGATGGAACAAAGTGCAAATTTGCTTATCTACTCATGACCAAGGAGGCTTGACGGAATTAGATTTTCGTTTGGCAGCCGAGATTGATGCAATTCAAGTATAATTTTTTTTTCATATTTATTTCGTGATGTATGATTCCAATTATTGAAGATGTTATAGCCCGTGAAATTATTGATTCGCGCGGCAACCCCACTGTCGAAGTTGATATTATTCTTGATGATGGTTATATGGGGCGCGCCGCCGTTCCTTCCGGTGCCAGCACAGGTGAGCATGAAGCATGTGAATTGCGCGATGGCGATCCTGCTCGTTATCTGGGCAAAGGAACAACCAAAGCCGTTGCGAATGTCAATGAAATTATTGCTGATGCTCTTATTGGTTTGGATTGCTCTGACCAAAGACAAATTGATACACTGTTGCTCACTTTGGATGGCACGACAAATAAATCAAATTTGGGTGCGAATGCTATTCTGGGTGTATCCTTAGCTTGTGCAAAAGCCACTGCTGCATGGTATAATATTCCATTGCATCGTTATCTGGGCGGTGTTAATGCTCGTGTGTTACCAACACCGATGATGAATATTCTCAATGGTGGTAAACATGCCGACAATACAGTGGATATTCAAGAATTTATGGTTATTCCAAGCGGATTTGCCACATTTTCCGAAGCATTGCGCGCGGGAACTGAAATATTCCATCATTTAAAAAATGTATTGAAGAAAAAACATTATAATACTTCGGTGGGTGATGAAGGCGGATTTGCTCCATCATTACAATCAAATGAAGAAGCATTCGATGTAATTCTTGACGCAATTGCCGCTGCGGGTTATTCTGCAGGAGATCAAGTGCAATTAGCAGTGGATGTTGCAGCAAGCGAAATGGTGCATGAAGGAAAATATCGCATGTATAAATCAACGCAAGAATTAAAAACCTCCGATGAAATGGTAGAATGGTATGTGCGCCTCTGTGAAAAATACCCTATTATTTCCATCGAAGACGGGATGGGTGAAAATGATTGGGATGGATGGAAAAAACTCACAAATGCACTTGGGCAAAAAGTACAATTGGTCGGCGATGATTTATTTGTGACTAATCCCGATTTTCTTGCTCGCGGTATTGAGCAAGGTGTGGCAAATTCCATTCTTATTAAAGTAAATCAAATCGGCACATTAACCGAAACGCTTACGGCAATGGAAATGGCACAGCGCAATCGCTATACGACTGTCGTGTCGCATCGTTCAGGTGAAACAGAAGATGCAACAATTGCCGATATTGCGGTTGCAACTAATGCGGGGCAAATAAAAACAGGTGCGCCAAGCAGAACTGACCGTGTGGCAAAATATAATCAATTATTGCGTATTGAGGAATTGCTCGGAGCTGATGCAGAATATGCAGGCGACAGAGATTTCCGATTATTGCGCTCATAAATTCTTTATTGCTGAGTCCCTTCACGTTATGGTGAGGGGATATAGCTCATAATGCAACGGTGTCAATTATGAAAAATTTGCAAACATTATTGGGAATTACAAAACAAGAATTGACGGCGGTTGCAATAATCGTCGGTGGTTTAATTTGTGGCATTGCTCTTAAAATATTTGCACCGCAAGATAATTCACATTTGCATTATTCGGCTCTGGAAAAACAAATTTTTGCTACACTTGACAGCGTTGCTTCGCAACAACAAAGTACATATTCGGGAGTGGGACTCCAAGGCAATGCTCTCGATACAGCAGCGTACAATACTACGCCCGAAGGAAAAGCAGAGCAAAAAAAATCTAATTCATTACCTACCAAGCCCATAAATCTCAATGCTGCAACGAAAGCAGAACTTATGATGCTGCCCGGAGTGGGAGAAAAAACGGCTGAAAAAATTATAGAATACAGAAAATTGCAAAAATTTTCATCTCCCGCAGATATTATGAATATTAAAGGAATTGGTGAAAAAAAGTTTGAAAAAATGAAACAATATCTTTCGGTAGGAAAAAAATAATCACTCTTTCATTATTTATCGGTGATAATTATGGACACAACTCTCTCACTATATTTCGGCAATGAACGAACATATATTTCCAAAGTCGAACCCGGGCAAAAAGGGCTTGAATTAACTGATATAGGTGTGATTGCCGAAACCGTAAAAAGCGATACCGATTATATGGACGCACTCACACGTTTGGAGTCATTTTTACCGCAGATGGCAGAAGGTGCTGTCAGTGCAACTATAGCTGTTCCTGTTGATAATATTTTTGTACATCAATTCCCGGCATTAGACACTTCCGATACCAAACAATTACGGCGAATGCTCGAATTTGAAATCAAAAATGCTTATCCTCAGCATTCATTTGATGATTTTACATCGGCTGTGTATCCGATGTGTCCGCGTTTAGACGGCACCGCAATGATGGTTGCCATTATGATGGAAAAAAAATATTTGATGGCTTGTGAATTTATCCTTACCATGACAGGCATACCATTAAAAAATATTCAAGCAAGCCACTTTGCAGCAAATGGAGCATTATTGTATAATTACCCCGATGCCCATAATAGTATTTGTTTGTTGATTGGCATGCAAGAAAATTACTGTGATGTGAGTGTCTTAAAAAATGGCGAGTTAGCATATTATAATTTATTAGTTATACCATCGCCTGAATCATTTCCCGAAGTATGTGAAAAAGAAATAGAAAAATTACTCTCCGGCTATGTCCCATTTATTGATATGTGCTTTTGCTATGGACCTGCATTGCAATCAACAATATTAGAAGCTGCGCGGGCTGCGGTTTCAGTGCCTATGCAGCGATTAAATCCTTTCCGTATGATGACAAGTCGTTTGCAAGCAGATGAAAGAGAATTTTGTGCAAAAGCGGCGCATCTTTTTGTTCCGGCTATTGGATCATCATTGCCACAACCGATGATACAAGCCGAAGTTCGACTTGGGTGAGACATTCTAAAAATATTATAGAGCATCAAGTCGGGTAATTTGATGAAGAAGATGATAAATAAAAGATAAGAAGTTATGAGATACATACATTATACTGTATTCGCTCTGTGTTTTTTTGTAGTATCAGATATATATGGACAAGTATATCTGAAAGAGGATTCAAATAATCAAATGAAACCCGACTCATTATTTGAAGAGTTTGCTTATCCGGGATTGCCTCCTGTTCTACATACTCAAGTAATTGATTTTGTTTACTATGGAAAACATTATGTACGAGAAATATATGTATCAATTTATTATGTTTATGGCAAAAACAATGAAATAAAGTATTTAGAAATTAATCCGTTATATAATGTTGGTAATGATATTCCCAAGAGTGACAATTTTTGGATAATGCTGGAAGATAGTATTCGCATGGCAGTAAAAAAATGGAAGCCGAAAATATGGTATTATCCTAAAGGATATCAACCGCAAAACCCTTATGTAAATAAAAATAGCGAATTTCGTCCTTATAGAGGATTCCAAACAAACTTTATAACATTAAAATGGACATTTAATGCTCACTCCTATGGAATGCGGGGCTTGACATATTGGTTGGATATACCATATGCTACAATTCCACCAGGTCCGGAGGATAAATAAACATGAAATTACTTTCATTGATAATACTAATATATTCGTTACTTTACGGCAAAGTCATCGCAAATGATTTCTCTTTTATCCTCAATGGTAATCTCTATTTCTTTGATAGTACATCACAAGACTATTACAAGATAAACTCAATAAATAATGTTTATGTTGTTTCAGCAACAAATGATAAAATTTTTGTCATTACCAATCCAATAGAGTATGGACGAAGGAGCTATTATCTCCATGAACTTATAAAAACAAAAAATTCTTATAATAGAGATACATTTAAGCTCAACTTTATTTCTGAAGTTGCTAATCCAAATCTTAGCTGTGGGAATGAAAATAATCTTGTGTTTCCTATCGCACAGAATATATATGTATTTTATAATCATGTTAATAAAACATCACGATATTTCTCCACTAGATTAACGCCCTATGGTTTTGTGAAAAATATGTTTGTCTTTCAAGGATACAAAGACGTATTATACTGCTTAGATACAACAAGTCTGGAAATGTTTTTATTAGAGAACAATGGAGGTGGATTATATGATATGCAGTACCAAAATAAAGGAAAATATTTTTCAGTTTATGATAGACCAATGATGTTTGAAATATATCGAAATACCGAAATATATACATGGGATAATAATAAATGGATCTGTCATGAATATGACTTGTCTCCATGGAACCCTCCTTACCCTAAAAGCATTTTACTCAGATCAGGATTAACGGTTAGTAATGTTTCTAATGACAAACTTATTGTAGGTTTGACATTATTAGAGGGTGATTTAGAAAGTAATCAGAAGAATGCAACAATGGCAATTGTATTCCTTGAGCTTAATCTCAAAACAGGAGATGTAAAACAATTACTGCGACTTGAAAATCCAAATGGTATTTTAAGTTGCTCAATAATTCAATGGAAAGAGTAATCAAAGATATATAACTATGTAATATTACTGTTCTCTGGTTTTTTTCATAGTTCGTTGTTGCAGGACATTGTTTTCGCAAGATGCCCACAAAGGCAAGGAGTTTTACTTTGATGGATAATTCTATTTCCCCTCGTCAAGGATTCATCGGCAAAGAGCATGACAGCGAAAGTGATCTTGCCGACCATGGTGTTAGAAAATATGATTATCGTACAGGTAGATTTATGGCGGTTTTTACTTTACAGGAAGATCGGCTGGAAATTAGTTAGCTGCAATTAATGCAAAACATGGAACATGGGGCGGGTTACATTCTCCGTAATCTGTTTTTGATTTATTGCCTGGAATGGTAGATGCTTTTAGGGAGAAAAATCTTGATTTCAATGAAGATATTTATTCTCAAAGAGTTATAAATCTTGGTTGGAAGAATAATACATGATTCGGTCTGTTTGAAATTCAAATAGACATGTAAAGAAAAAACATAAATAATATGAAAGATAAGCGATAAAGGGTGCTTTGTTTGCAGGTTTAAAGACAATAACGATTATAGCGGGGATCGTAATTTTCCCATTTATTGTATTTATTGTTGTTATGTTATGGGGGGCATCGCCTAAGACAACCGAGACGGTTATTAGTAACCAGAATGGAAATAAGATTATAGTTGAGCATACAGTTTCAGGATTTATAAACGTTAGATATATCGCAAAGGGGTATGTTGAAGATGAGGTAACTGGAATAAGAATTGAAGTGTTTACTACTAATTATAATACTGTTTTTTATAGAGTTACTAATAACATGGTTGTTTTCTATGTTTATTCCGCAACAAATCCTAGTGTGAAATTTCGAGACTTTCAGAGTTGTAGTGTTAATTTTGTTGAACATAGTTTGTTCAATTCAATGATGGATTCCAATGATTCAAGTGTAAAAAAATTCTCAATATATAATTCAGTAAAATGAATAGTGAAAATTAGAGAGTTTTATATTTAGTGGTGGTGCTAATTTCAAGACCGGTTTGTCTATCAAAATTCCTTAAAAAATATATTATGAAATTTATATCAAATTATCCTTCTAGAAATGAGCCGATTATCATATTGATTAATATTATTTGCATCTGTTTTATTATAGGAATGATTATTCAAGGAGATTTTCGAGTTTTCTTATTGTTATCAATATTATACCCATATTCTATGTTTACTACCTATATGATGTGCGACGTTGTTTATAATGAATATGATAAACGTTTTGAGGTGAGAAGGCAGTTTAGACAAAAAGAGTACTATCATGTAGCAGAATTTTTTAAAATTAAAAAAGTATTTGGGGGGTATTATGCAATACTTTTTAATGATGGCAGTAAGTATTATTTTCAACTAAACTTCAAAGACACCTTTAAAGATCACTTCTCTTTAGATGTTGATTTTAAAATTGACCGTGAAATGACCAAAGAGTTTCTTGCAATTGCAAAACAGCATGAAGAGGAGAACAAGTAATGTGTTTGTATTATTTGTTAAATAATAAGTCATTAAAGATCTTTTCATCATTGATTAACTTGATATATGGGTTTGAAATATTGAAAAGACTACAAATATGTATAAATTAGTATATTTACATATCAATATAATAAAATTATGAATAAAGAGTTTAATTTTAAGAATATATTTCTTTACACAGCAACAATGTCAATGGTAGTTACAGTCTTCGCTGCATTAATATATGGAGTTTTTGATATACATGCTGAGAATATAACAATGAATGGCAATCCTACCTCCGGTTGGTCAGCAAGCGCTACTATTTTGCTTGTTGGATCTTTGGGTACAATGTTCTATTCATCAGTACTATCGTTGTATGTACTGGCGGGCAAAAAAATATTTGAAAGCGTTACAAATTTCAGAAAAGAAGCCAATACGGATCAGCAAAATAACATTTAGAAACTCAAAGATTGTTGAATATTACATATAATCTGATTAGCACATTGGGAAGGTTCTCATAAAATAAAATACTCCCCTCAGAAATCATTACGGATATTTGAGGGGAGTAAGTAACCTTATACATTATCCATGAAAACCGATTTTTGTATGTGTTCCATCGCAAAATGGTTTATTGGAAGAAGCCCCGCAACGACAAAATGCTGTTACTTTATGTTTTATTATCGGTTCATTGTCACCATGACGAATATGAACAGTACCATAGACTAAAAGTGGACCATTTGGTAATGGCTCGATAATTGTTTCGGATTCAATACTCTCTGATTTTTCTTCTATTACATTCCCATCATTTCTTATATATGATAAAGCACCGGAAGGACATTGCTCAACTTGTCGAATTATTTCTTCCGTTGAGCCGCCTTCGGGAGTTACCCACGGTTTTTTTCTCGGATCAAACACCGATGGTAAGCCGTGAAAACATTTAGCGGAATGGCTGCACATTGCGGGTTGCCAGATAACGGTAATTTCACCATTATCATATTTTTTTGTGATATTTTTCATTATGACTCCGATAATGTTGTTGTGATTGTGACTGTGCCGGTAAGTATTTTTGCCACCGGACATTGTTTTGCTATATGAAGTAAACGTTCTTTTTCCTCATGACCGAAATTTCCTTCGCAATGAATAACTCTTTCGATTCTTGAGATTTTACCATTTGTACTATGTTCTGATTCCATCGAAAGATCAATAGTTAATAGAGAAAAAATCCAACCTTTTCTTTCTGCATACATTGTTAAGGTAATTGCGGTGCAAGAACCAAGTGCAGAAAGTAATAATTCATTGGGTGATTGTGCAGTATCTGTTCCGCCAAGTTCTTGTGGCTCATCGGCATAGACAATATGCTGTCTTGCCTGTGAGGAACAGCGATATTTATCCAATATTTGTATATGAACTTTTTCTTTCATTGTTATGAGATTGTATTAATTGTGAATAAAGAACAGTTATATCGTTAATATAGTCGGAAAATAGACGCGGCGCACCCATTTTTTGTAGTAATGAGTGTAATTTTGATCTATCTGACACTAATAATTGCAAAATATTGTATAATTCTTGTGATGAACCCGGCGTAAATAGATAGCCATTACTATCATTATGAATAAAATCAGTGTAACCTCCAATAGCTGAAGCAATCACGGGTACACGCGCCGCTAATGCTTCTGTCAAAATAAGTCCGCCTGTCTCTTCGCATAATGAGGGTGCTACCATAATATCTGCTTGCTTCAAAATATTCGGTAAATCATTGAGAGAATATTTACCATGAAAATGTAGAATATGGTTTGTATCCAATGATTGCAGATAGCGAATATACTCTTGTGAGCCGCCTCCGTAAATATTCACAGAAATAGCATCAGGAGATAAATACTGCACTGCTTGCGCAAGAATATGGACTCCTTTTATTGGCAGTAAAGCACCGCAATAGAGAATAGAGAGTTTTTCTGATGTATTGCCATTCTTTCTTACTTTTCCGACACTATGCCATAATTGTTCAGTGATGGGAGATGCTTGGTGTATTACTGTGATAGTGTCATGAGTAAATCCATGTTCTACAAGTAATTGCTTTGTACGATGTGATGGAGGAATTGTCCTGTTGCCGGAATCTGAAAATAAAGTAATTGCGTGAGAAAGACGTGAAGAATAATGACTGTATTCATCGCTATTATCAACACATTGTGCGCATTTTTTTCCATCGGATGAAGGTCCGGAGCATTGAGCGCCATCTTTGTTAAGAAGATACAAACGCGGGCATAAAGTCCAATAATTATGTGGAGTAAAAATATATGGTATAGATTGATTTCGTGCAGTTGCTACGATTGCCAATGATAAACCGAGAAAATTGTGAAAATGAATAATATCCGGTGAAATTTCGTCCAAGAGATTTTGGAAAATTGCTTGCACTTTAGCATCGGCTATTTCTCTTTGTGGATTTTGCAGGTCATAAAATACAGTAGCGCGATTGAATATTCCATATAGAGAAATATTGCCATCTTTCTGACGTACAACGGAATAGGAAGGTAGTGAAGAATCGGTATAAGCAGCAGCGTACATAACATGGACTTCATAACCCTGTTCGGCAAGGGCAAAAGCAATAGCACGCGGTAATTGTGTGCCGCCGCCTTCTTCATTCCATCCATACATTGTCATCAGAATCTTTTTTTTTGATGCGGGAGTCGGAATAGTATTTTCCGGAATAAATGTGGAAACTCTTGGTAATAATTTTTTTGCTGTCAGAATTTCTTCATCAGTGACTGGTACACCATCCATACCGATATATCCATCCCAGAAAACTTGTTGATGATCATCCGAATATTCAAAATTTCCACATTCATTTAATCGAATTCCCTTTGCCATACGTGCTTGCAGTATAACCGGATGATTGAACTGCGTCATGCGAAAATGAAGCGCATACAGGCGTGTTCCATGTTCCAAAGATTTTTTAACCAATTCTATATTCGATTGTGCTTCGATTGAGGGTAAAGCCGCTTGCAATAAAGATAGACCTTGATCGAAGTTATTCATACAAAAAGCTATCACTCCGGCATTATTTGCTAATCCTTTTTGAATTGCATTTTCTTCTTGTTGCGTTAATCCATCAATATCAATAGCTTTTTGATAAAATTCAAGAGCTAGTTCATAATCTCTGTATGGACTTAAAGCACAAAGATTACCCATATCCCACAATGCTGACATTCTTGCCAAAGGTGTAGAATCGTGAAGTAATGCAGGATATAAATCTTCCAATGGAATATTTGTACGATATTTCCGTAGAATATTGAGAGTTTCTTGAATTGTTTTTTGTGCATTATCATATCCGCTGACACTATCATTTCTGGATAAAAATAAACCAAGCGTTTCTTGAATATGAGCAGCTTTATATTTCCAAGCGACATGAATAAAAAAGTCATAATCACCTGCAATAGACCACTCAGAAGAAAATAATCCAATTGTAGTATGAACTGATTTACGCCACATGGGTTGTGCTCCGAAACAACTGCTGGATAATTGTGTACCAAGATTAAAATCGGGTAAAGAATAGCGTAAATGGGGCGTGCAATTATCAAATGTTTGATTTTCTACCGAAGTGACAAAGGAATCTGCATAGACAATACCAATATCGGGAATACAATCCAAAGCTCGGGACAAAATTTCTAAACCATCAATTCTGTGGCGGTCATCAGCATTAGCATTCGTAATATATTGTCCTTGAGCCATTGCGATGCCACGATTCCATGCTTGATAGACCGTTTCTCTTTGCTCCGTTTTTATATATCGTATATGTTGATACTTTTCTCTATATTCTTGAATAATTATTTCTTCATTTTGAGGAGAATTGCTATTAATAATAATAATTTCAAGTTGATTTTTTTTGTAGAGTGTTTGATTGATAAGATTCTCTAAACATCCCGCAATAAATTTTTCCGCATTATAGAGCGACACAATGGCACTTACTTTATAAGTATCGGTTGTTTGTTGTGTTATAGCCGGAATATCTATAAGAATTTTTTGTGAAAGCGCATGAATGAGTTTATTTGATATTATGGAAATATTGGAAATAAGAGCATTAATTCCCTCCTGTTCACCTTCTTGGAAAATAGTTGAAAACTCATTAACAAATATCCGTGTATTGTTGCGTACATACTCTGAAAATAATGAGCCATAGTGAAACCATAGCTTCATATTATAGTTCATCGGGTGCTGAATATGAATGGCAATAGGGGAGAGAATTTGTTTTACGGAACGTCCACAATTTAATGGACAAAATACTGCCCAATAATCCCACCATGGTGCGCCCAACGCATAATCTGTTGCAGGATAGCAAGAAATGAGAGATTGGTCAAAGAAGAAGTAATCATAACCGTTTTTGTACATTATTCCATGTTCCGAATGTGCATCTACAACATCCAAACGGCTACCAAAGAGAAAAGAATCTTTTACGTTCTCACGAATAAAGGAAAGAAAAGTATTGTCTGTTCTTAATATGACATCAGAATTTACAATAGCACATATTTTTGTGTCGGTATCTCGAAAATAATGAAGAAAATTATCAAAGAACTGAAGTGGTTTACCGCAAATATCAATTGCCGTTTTATTGCATTCATAAAAGGTAATCATTGGAAAATGTGCCGATAGAGACTCAATTTCTTCTTTCGAGTTAAGCGAAACGACATGAAATCCTAATGAAATCCACGACTGCACTGCTTTTTTTTGTTTTTCTATATCAAAAGGTGCAATTGTCGTTGCTATAATAATTTTATCGTGTGAACCGGTTGAAATATTATTAATTTCGGAGAATTTGATTGGTGAATGCAAACTCTCCTTTAGAGAAAAAAATCACTTTTTTCCTTTAATGTTGGCATAACACTATCAATCGCATTGTTCAGCAGTACAGAAAAATGTGATGGATTATATTCACTAATCCTTTGCTTTCCTTTTGTAATAAGCTGCTGTCTTATGGCATCATCTGTCCAAAGTTGAATCATTACCTCTGCGATATTTTCGGCAGAATTAGGATTTACCAAAGCCCCTGCATCACCAATATGTTCGCGAATACCACGAATATCTGAACTAATAACGGGACAACCCAAGCTCCATGCCTCAGAAACGGGAGTATTTGTCGGTCCAAACATTGTTGGCATAATTAATCCGCATGATTCTTTATATAAATGCGGCATATCTTCATCGGGAACATATCCCAAATAACGAGTGAGGTCTTGTACTGCAAATTGTTCTGCTACATACATCGCTAAATAATGTATTCTTTCACGAGCTTCGGCTTCTCCCCCTGTTCGAGAACCGACAAGTGCAATGGGCATATCTATACCATGACGAAATCGTGCGATATGTAAAGCATGAAATAATCGTGCATGATTTTTATGCATCCAGAATTGCGCAGGATAGAAAAAGAACTTTTCCGGTAAAGTATATTTTTTGAGAAAATTATCGCGATTAAATTTTTTTGTACTTACTGTGGTATATGCCGGCGGCAAAGGAAGGATAAATAGTTTATCCGCTGTAATTTTATCACCATAATAGTGAAGAACATCCTCTTTACCTGTTTCGGAGTCCACAAGAATACCATGAGCATATTTTGCACCATTGCGGAATAAATATTCACGCCATTGCCATGTCCCTAATGCAGATACTTCCGGGAAATGTGGTTGTATTCGATGCTGTAAGTCATGAAAAGGCATAATATAGGGAATACCGCTTTCAAAGGAAATAAGCTCAGGTGCAGCAAAGAGAAGTAAGTCAATATTATGTTTTTTGAAAAAGTTATATGCACCTCGGTTTATGCCGTTTTCTGTTAAATCAAAACCATCTCCGCTTATTTTTCCTTGACGATGTTCATTGGTAGTCCACAAATGTTGAGGATATTCGATAATGTCCCAATGCTTAGGAATATATGCCGATAATGGACTATGAGGAGCAAGAATCGCTATAAATTTTTCCTTGCGTTGCGATAATGCTCTAAACATAGAAACAGCATATTGAAATACACCACCTGCTGTTTCATTAAAACTTGCAAAAAATCCTATTGTCATTCTATTGCTCCTCATTTGGTGTTTTTTTTATGACCAAAACAGAGTAAATGCCATGTTTGGTCGTTAATATGTGTGTCCTGAGTAAAACTGTCAAAAATAGAAATATCAGTAAATCCGGCTTCAGTAAGAAAATATGTTATCTCATTGACAGAAAAAAAACGATTGTTCTGTGTCTCTTGTATTTTAGTATATGAACCATTTTTATGTAGTTCAAGAATAGTAAAGTCAATTTTTGCCGCGGATGATATTGTGTCGAGTGAAGTTTCAGAAATGCGTATCAGCTCTGTATCGCCAATATTCCATTGTTTATAGCGAACAGGGGAATATCCTTTAAGCATCGCCGCAGAATGCCATACTTCACAGCAGAAAATACCGTCGGGATTCAGTAAAGAATATATATTACACAAAGTATTTTTAATATTATCATTTGTCAATACATATCCCAAAGAATCAAAAAGGCAGATAGCATAATCATAGTTATGGAATTTATCTGTATCTAATTCACTCATTGATGCAAGAGAGAAGGATACATTCGATTTCTTTTCTAATTTCTTTCTTTCAGCTTCTTGTATCATATCGGGTGAATTGTCTATTGCTGTGACAATATACCCTAATTTTTCAAACTCGAAAGCATGATTTCCTGTACCACATGCTGCTTCAAACAGAGCATTCCCATGCCCATTATGACAAAAATACTCATGAATAAATTCAGATTCTTTTTTATAATTCTTATCCTGATAAAAAATATCATAGAGTGCAGCATGTCGTCCAATATAAGAAATCATGACAAACACTCCTTTATCATCGAAGAAATATAGGTAATTTGTTCTATTGTTAAAGTACATCCGGAGGGTAAATATAATCCCGTTTGCCATAGATTCTCAGCAATAGGGCAGGGAATATGCCGCCACCCTTCACTATCATAAAAACAAGGTTGTATATTCATAGGACAAAAAAATGTTCGGGTTTCAATTCCTTTTTCTTGGAGGTATGATACAAGCATATCTCTTGTCACTGTTGGATGATTTCTCAAGACAATTGCATACATCCAATAGACATTTTTAGCCCAAGACATTTCTGCGGGTGTTTGAATATACGGTATTGTTGATAATTGTTGTGTATATTCTGCACTAATTCTTCGTTTGTCCTCAATAAATTGATTGATTTTTTTAAGTTGTGCTATACCCATTGCCGCTTGATACCCTGTCATACGAAAATTATGTCCGGGTAATTCATGATAAAAACGTGGCTTTGTAAATGCAAGATTACGTAATAATCGTAATTTTTCTGCCAGTATATCATTATCGGTGACAATCATTCCGCCTTCGCCTGTCGTAATAATTTTATTGGCATAAAAACTAAAACAACCCATATCACCAAAGGAACCTGTCATTTTCCCTCGCACTGTTGCCCCATGAGATTCCGCACAGTCTTCAATTACCGTGAGAGAATATTTTTTTGCAATGTCCATGAGTGCATCCATATCAACGGGGTGACCAAATAAATGAACGGGAATAATTGCTTTTGTTTGTGGTGTAATATTTTCCTCAATTTTGTCAAGGTCAATATTCCACGTGATGGGTTCTGAGTCTATCGCTATCGGAACAGCACCATTATGATAAGCAGCTAAACCTGTTGCAATATTTGTGGAGGCACTGACCAAGACTTCATCTCCACGACCAATACCGGCAGCTTGTACTGCAAGATGTAAAGCTGTTGTACCGCTCGAAACGGCAATACCATGTTTCACACCACAAAAATCCGCAAATTGTTTTTCAAACTCAGGAATATAACCGCCGAAAGAACCTGATATTTCTCCTTTGCGAAGTGCATCAGTGACATAGGCAATTTCTTCTTCACCTATAATAGGTTCAAATACCGGAATCATTTTTTTTTGCCTCTACAAATATTTTATCATTTTCGATACCCAAATATGGCCCTTGTTTAACACTGATACATTGCATATCTTCAATGACGCGTATAGCGTGAACGCCATGAATAAGGACAATACCATCACCGGCATATAAAGTAATTTCTCGTAATAATTCTCCGTCATCCGTATAAAGTTCCACAGCAACGATGCCTCTTTGAACCACAAACATTTGTTGTAAATCCACAATTTCTCTTTTGAATGGTTTATGATAATGCGGTGGTTCAATAAATCCTGCATCATGCGCCAATAAACCGAATTGAAATGATGATTCGGGCGGAGAATAGAATATTGTATGGGAGACTTTTACATCTGCTCTAATTACTTCGGCATAACGAATGCCATTATGTTCAATGCGTTCTGCGCTCATGATGATTATACCTCAATTAATGGTAATTCTTTTATTACGGCAAATTGCACTTCCGGTGAACCATGTCTGAAACGTGGTTTTGCCGGATAATATGCCATTTGTGGCGGTACTTCGATAAAAATACCTTCTGCGACATCTTTGCGTACAAAAAATGAATTATATCCATTTGAATCACAGCCAATAAGTATATAGCCCCGTGATGACATTAATTTTGCTAATGCGGATAGCGATGCACCGTGATAATAGCCGCTTTTATGATAGTTCATACGATAAAATTCAGGATCATAAGGAACAGTCACAGAACGCTCAGGACCAAAAGTAGGATTATATTCCAAAATAACGACACGCGGATGCAATACATTTAATTTTTCTAAAATCCAATAATCATTGCCGTCAATATCTAATGACATGACATCAATTTCTCCTGTGACACGATGGGAAATTAATAATTCATTGATATTATCTGTTGTGACGAAACATTGTTCAACACGGACTTGTGGGCAATGTCTGTAAAAATGACGTGCATTGCGGACTTGCTGATCATCACCATCCACAAGAAAACCTGACCATCCATGATTTATGGATAAATTGGCAGTATTACATTCATCACCATTGCCAATACCTATTTCCATGAATTTTTTGTTCGTTGTACCGACACGTGATAAAATTCCCATTAAAGTACCATCTTCACCGCTTTGCGAAAATATCTTAAACTCAAACTTACGCAACATTTCTATCTGTTGTTTTATATTCTGAATATATGCGGATGATGAATCAATATACGGCTGTATTGCTCGTGAAGCCATTGAAGCAGTATAAAGGACTTGTTCATTATGGGGTGCTACTTTTAATTCACCAAACATCGCTATAAATGCCTCGCTCATTTTACCCGTTTTCCATAAACATAATGAACGCAGATATTGTAAATTAGGAATTTGCGGATAATGTATGATGGCTTCATCTAATTCAGATAAGGCGGATTCGTGATTATTTTGCTGCATATATTGTACGGCATTGTTCATTAACTGAACTGCTTTATCACGTAAAATATCTTCCGGCTGTGTCGTTGCAGAAAATGGGGGAGTTCCTTCAAGTGTCATTGTTATTGCCTTTGCTGGAGTAAGTTCTTTTTTGTGGATAATGTCGTCTGATTTTCGAACAAATGTATATGTAATGTCATAATAGTCATGCGAAAAATCTTCACTGATTACTAATGATGATTCGAGATGCCATCCTTCAGATATAATAAGTGACAGAAATTCTTGTTCATTAAATATTCGTTCTACTGTTTCAACATTATATGCTTTTTTCTTTAATAATTGGGTGCTTGTTTTTTTGCAAATCGGTGTTCTGTGATAAATGAGAACGTTTCGGGCTACACGACTTGTTTCTTGGACATGTTTCCCATAATCAATTTCATATAATATTGCACCGGATGAAAAGACAATATCGAATGATGCCTTAGGAAAAGGTAAATTTTTTGCATCAGCTACAGTAAAAGAGCATTCTGGATAATAGTCTTTTGCCATAGCAATAAATGATTCAGAAATGTCTATGCCCGAATACTGAAAAGTCTTACCAAGTACATATTCCAACACTTCGGAATAATAGCCGCTTGAACAGCCTATTTCCAATAATGAAGAGCCGTTTTTAAGATGATATCGCATTGATTCAGCGGCAATACTATAAACTCTTGATGGGGAACCTTTATATAATTCTTGTAATTCATTATGGACAAGTGCTCTTTGTCTAAGCGGGATATCAGGATTTTTCCATCCATTGAGTAATGAATCATCTAAATCTTTTGTATCAATGAAAGTGTGACCCGAAGAAACTTGAGAAATAGGGATATTGACTGCGGAAAAGTCCTCAGATTGATAACGAAGATGTCGCTTTAACCATTGCGATGTTTTATTCATACGCAAATGGTAACTGTGATCACGTAATGTTCTTTGTCTTCCTGCTTCGGCAATAATTTCTGCTTCTTCGGGATGCGAGGAATAATAGCGAACATATTCAGCACATTCTTCCGGTGTGGAATAAGTAATTATTTCTTTTCCTATGACAAATAAATCTTCAATATTACTTTTGTGGTCAGTAATAAGCAAAGCACCACACCCTGTTGCTTCAAATAATCGCATATTATTGGCATAATCCTCAGCAAATGCTCCATGTCTATTGACCGTTATTTTCGATTGTTGTAAAGTCATAAACATATCCATTCCCCAAACTTCACCGTGGTGTTTTGCACGAATGGGGGAGGTAGGAGGTAATGATTCTGCTCCATAGCCCCAAAATTCACAGTCCGTTGTTGTTGCCAATAGTTCTAATAAACGTAATGAGTTCGTGTGTATGGGCGAAATTCCTCCCACAAAACTGCATGTGACAGGACGAGAATGATATGGTATAATATCCGTAAACAGTGATGATTCAAATGCTAAGGGTTGATAATATGATTTTATTCCCATTGCACGAAATCTTTCAACAAAATGCGGTAAGGAGGAAATGAGAATATCAAAGCCATGATAATACGTCCCTTCAAATAAAGGACAAGCAATTTGACCTACAATTAATCTAACATAGGGGCGTATTGCTTCAATATATTCTTTTGTGGCAATTGATATATCGTGGAAATAGACAACAGATGGTTTTTCTGCTCGTATTTGTGCAATGCTAATTTCCAATCCTGAAGTCGTATGTATATGATGTGCTTGTGCCCATAATGCTTGTATTGGTGCGGCATTGAGAATTAAATCTTGCGTTTTCCAACCATGCGAATGTAAATTTTTGGAATAAAAATCACTGTCGCCGAATCGAGATGCAATAAGTGAATCTTTTTGAATTTCAATAGGAGCATTGGAGAGATTCGGAAATTGTTTATAATGTTTTTCTAAAAATGCGGGATAATAAAGATGAAGAATAAGTGCATATACATCATTCTCTTTTTCTGTTTGTATAGTATGTGGCTGGTGAGTTACAGCACTACTCTTCAGTGTATTATTATTGCTGCGTTTTCGTACTTCGACCGTAAACTCATGTTCCCAATACAGCATTGTATTTATCAGATGTGATTTGAGATAAATTAATGCGGAAAATGCTTTCTCACGTTGTGTTTGCGGATTAACATGCATTTGCAATAAAATATCATTGTCTAATCCTTGTAATTCTTCCGGAGTATATTCTGTGAATATTAATGTTCCATCAATATTTTGAACAAAATAGATATGATTCGATACTTTTCCTGTATGAAGGAATAAATCTTTTCCTCGTGTCGGTGTTTCTATATATCCTCTTTTTGCAATTCTCATTAATTCTTTACAGGCTTTTTCGGGATTATGTGTGTGTTCAAGAACATGAGAACAATAGACAAAATCGAATTCTTTATCGGCAAAGGGCATATTCTCGACATCACATTCATAAACAGGTTTGCCATCAAGATACTTAAACGGAACTCCTGCTCTTCCATACATATCATCTGTTACGGCAAGATCAGCAAGATGGGTAGCAAAAGGAAAAGGTATATTTCCGCTGCCAATATCAAGTACTTTTTCGTGGGGTTCAATGCCAAAGTTAAAATGTCTGCCTTGATAGAGCCAATAACGAGAAGTTGTATCAGGTAATGACTGATACACATCATATAATTCGCTGAGTATCTCGACGGATTGATGGGGCACAATGCTCATAAGTTGTTCATACAAATCAAAGGCAGTAAAGAAATCTTTACTTTGAACAGCATTGCGGGCATGACGCAGTATCACATCCGGTGTAGAACCGTCATAGCGTATAGGATTACGTTTGCCTCGATTTACAGTCATTATCTCTATCCATCTTTAGTTCGTATGGTTATTATTCACCATTACAGAGGTGATAGAGGTATAGTTGCAAACGATATGCCATTCATGGAAATGTAAGTAATCTATGAGTGTAATCTTGCCCGATTCTTTTGGGATATACCATTGTTTTGCATAGTTTTGAATCAGAATGCAACAATAATCAGTGTATAGTTTCTTCGGTTGCATTTGGGGTACAGAAATTATATAACCTTTTTCTTGCACATATAGATATGAACAGCACTAAGATTCTTTTACGATTATTATTCGGCATTGCTTCGTTTCTCCTTGCATTTGCGCCTGTTGGAGCATCGAATAAATGCGGGGAAACACTTATACTTGATGGAAGCGAGCCTGTTGTTTCCTTTGGAGTTGATACTACACGTCATTGGTGGGCATTGACACAACCATTTTCAAATCAGACGCGTTTATGGGTAGATGGCGTAAAAACTGACGTATATCAAGAGTTAAAAACGCCAAATTTTTCTCCTGATGGCGAATCGTGGGCTACTTTCGGCTTAAATGTGAATGGTGTTTGGAATATTGTCTATAAAGATTCGGTTATTCCAATCATTGCTACCGAGCCGCGCGGTGTCTATTATGGTCGTAATGGTAATCCTGCCATTGTCTATGCACAAGGAACTATGGAAATGATGCGATGGAAAGGTCAGGAAATTGCATTGCTGCAAAGAAGCGGTCCTATTGTTGTTGATTGTTATGGTAATTCATATATGTATGTCTCACAACGGTCGGGAGGCAAGGTCATAGTCACTTCTCGAGGCGATACACCCTTATACGATGATGTGAAAATTATTGGAATATGGCATGATGGCAGACCATTGTATGTGGCGGCAAATGGTTTGCAGTGGCGTGTGTATTTAGGAAATGAACCTCAATCACGTTATTATGATATGATTTCGCAGTTTGCAATAAATCAAGAATGTACTATTGCGGCATTTGTCGGAAAACAAGGGCAAACATCAACGGCTGTTTTGCTCAATGATGAGTATTATGAGCCGATAGAAAGTCAATCATATCTTTCAATTGAAAATTTAACTCTGCATCCTTTAGCTCCTGTGTACGCATTTAATGCAATAAATCAGCAACAAATTCCCAAAATAGTTTTCAGTAGTACCGAATATGCCGCAGGCAAGGAAACAAGTAAACCCATGTTTACTTATAATGGCGAAGAATTACTTTTTCTTACTTTCGATACAGATTTCGGTATCAGTATCAATGGAAAACGCTATGTTATTCAGCGTGGTATGGATTTAACAAATCCTTATTGCGTAAAACCTTATAGTAAAACAATGTGCTTTTCTTCGGGTGTGGCAATGGTAATGCTGAATTTAGAAAAAAATACTGCTTTTGCGGGGCTTATGGTTGACCAAACAAGCACACCGCGCTATAATCGTTTTAATGGTCGTTATGAATCCATCGGCAGAATAAATAATCGCCTCTATTTAATGCATTGTACGCCTTGAGTTTATTGTATTATGGAAAAAGAACTTCTATGAATAATTCGGAGTGTTGCTATTTCTTGTATAATTACATTGTATATACCGCTTGAAAGCCCTGTTAAAGGTATGGATGTTTGTGTACCAATATTGTGAATACGTGTCAGTAGATTTCCATGAATAGAATAAAGTGAACATTGCAGTTTTTGCGGTGTATCGGTACAATGAATTTCAAGTACATTATTGTTTCTGTGAATTGAAATATTTGCATTATCTCCGATGTCTTGTACAAATAAACCCGGGGTATTCGGTCTGCCCGGTGTTCCACCATTATTCCCTGTTGCATGCCAATGTTCCGGTAAAGTATTATCCAAAACAGGCGATTGTAATTCCAATGATTGTCCTGTGCCATCGGCATTACTGTCCCAAGGAGAAATAATACCATAGTGAACACTGTCAATGAGCAAATTCTCTGCATTAAAAAGCCGTACTTGATCGCCACGTCCGAAACCAAAATCAAATTCCCCGATAATTTTTGTCGGTCGTGGATAATATTCTAAAAATTTTGTTGTGTCTTCTGCTATAATAATGTATTCTTGAGGGTTAATAATCGTATTCGGTGGAATAATAAATGAATGCGAATTGTCATTATCACGTAGAATCCATGAACCGATATTATATGACTCATTGCCATAATTTGTTAATTCTATCCAGTCTTTCATATCTTTACTCTCGGCTGCTTTATACATAATTTCATTAATGACAATAGGGATGGCATTACCCATAGTTGTGGAATCTTGTACAAATTCGGCAATAATATTCATTGATACTGTATCCGGTAACATTATCACATTTTTATCTGTGGAAATAATCGAATCCCCTATGCGCCAGTGAAGGAATTTCCATTGCGGATGTTCAGTAATGGATAATGGTAAAGGAACATCTTGAAAAAAGACGGCTTGTTGCATTTGGGAGGTTGCTATACTTTTACTTACTTTAATCGTTCCCGATGCATTGGGAGGGTGAACGGCAACAGATACAGAACATATTCCGCCAAGCCCAAAACGCTCAATGCTTTGTTGCCGAACTATATCTTTTCTAACTGTCGCAAATTCACGCAAGCGTTGTACTTCGTGGTTCCAATCACTTGTAATCATTTGCCACCTTTTTCTGTGGTCTTGCATTTCATTTTCGACTATTGACGTTAAGGAATCAATAATACGGATATGGTTTTTTGTAGTGCATGTAGTGTTCAATATATCAGATAATTCTAATAAATATGCACTTTGGAATTCATGTTTACTAAACAAATATCGCCATAATATTGTTTTATCCGGATGGTTTGTATGATTTGTTTGCTTCGCACTAAGTATATTTGAGAGTACATCACCATCATAACCCATAAGGCATCCCTGTGAATAATCAGCATCAAAAAATAATGGTCGCCACAGAGAATTTTTTGTAGTATCACGCCAGTATTTGATGTTTGAAGACGGTAAGTCAATATTTGCAATATAAACTTGTAAAGATATATATTTAATCAATGCAGGAATGTCAATTCGTTTCGATACAGATATATACATTGAGTCATTTGTTGGAGAACTTTTTCTTATGTCATCTAATAATTTTTGAAATAAAACAGATGATCCATATTGTGGTTCGCCGGATGAACCGACAAGTGCAATATTAGATTTTTCTATGTTAAAATTGCTTGATATAAACTCGTCACTTGAATTTTCTTCCATCATATAATGACCCATATATTGACCATTTACATAAACTCTTACAGGTTGAAATTTTTGATTGTCTATTTTTGAATTATCTGCAAGAACAGAAGCGATATTGTTTCTATATGAAGTTAGTGTCCAGTCTTGGCTGCCGGTACGAAATACCAATTTTTCATGTTCTTTGTATGATGTTGGTAAGAAATCACCCTTAATACTTGATGTACCATATTTGTTCTTAAAATCTATATCAAAGGATTTTTGAGGTAGAGATCTCGCCGTTACTCCCCGTAATGAACATCCCGCATTTTCATAAAATTCCCTTTTGTCTTTTTTAATGTATTCAATAGAAACAGGTATTTCGACATTGTTGTAAGCATTTGTTTTGCCTGCCGAATCATAGAGAATACCTACGGAATCACCCCACCATAGTTTATCGGGAGCTGTAAGGAAAATGGTCGGATATTCTTTTTTGTCTTCAAAAATATAAGTATAAGTCTGAACTTGGCTTGGAATGTGATTCTCTTTATATTTCCGTAAGCGAATAGTCATTGATTTGTCAATATACAAAGTAGAATCATGGGGTAAGATAGGTGATGTTTCATCAGGCACTTCATTATTTGTCGTAAATCGTATAATATCATCCTTAGAATGTAATAATTCCGTTGTAAAAGGAGAGATTTTTATCCCCGAATTTTCACTTAACTCCGGTAATGTACATATCCCATCAGCAGTTCCGGTATTTTTAAAACCGGGTGTGGCGTAAAATAAAAACCCTTGGCGCAATAGTGAATCGCGTCCCCATGTCCGATTGCCCGGAATATCAGACCAAGACATAGTTTCAATGAGTTTACCGTCGGGATTCCACAGATATAGCTTTTCTTGGGAAGCAGATAATTGAAATGGAGCGTGAATTTCTTTGTTTTTATTTTGTGATGCCGGTTTATCTGTTTTTATGTTTGCTATATGAGGAAAACCATGCAGATATTCTTTATCGTTGATACGTAACTCGCTATAGTGTAGTCGAATATCCTTACTATAGACATAATTTGTTGGTGCGATTGCAATACCTGCAAAAAAATCTTTTTGCGGAAATGGAAAGTAAAACGATTGTTCTTCTGCCCAATAATATCCGTCAGCTGAGGCTGCAAGACTAATTGTGTCACCCTTTTTTTGCAGTTTTAGCCAACATTGTGGAAATTTAACTTCTGCCGGATAAGGATGCAATTTAAAATGTAAACCATCAGCATTAGGATTTGTGCTTGCTTTATGATGTATATACATGTGTTTATTACTGAGAGCAGCGATTCCGATATAGCGTGATGTTTCAAGAGTATTATCACGAATTAAGAGTACAGCTTCCGTTGGAACAGAGTCATGGTAAAGAGAGTTGATTCTTACTGTCATGGTAAAATCGCCGGACAGGGGCATATATGCGAAGGTGTTACGTTCCCATGATGACCATCTGCCAATCCAAGCTGCATCACCGATTACTGTAGTGACGGGATGGGTATTCTTGTCTTCGGTGCAAAATACCATTGTGGATTGCCCTTGATTCAAAACGGTATCGGGTAAGATATAGGCTTTGTCAAAATTGTTTTTGTCAGAAATTCTCCAACCTTTAAGGTTAACTTTTGCCGAGATTGCTGTCAATTCTAACCAATCCGATGAAGAATGATTTCGATTGAGAATGGTGCCATTTGCCGGAGAAACTTCCGTAACTAATACTTGTGCAGCCGCAACACATATAGTCCATTGCAGTAAAAGTAATGTGATAAGAGTTCTAATAATCATCGTTGTTCCTTCATTCATGCGTCATACACTATGTACCATCGAAACGCAATATTGTTCCAAAATACGTATCAAAGACTAGGTTTTCTTGAAAGTTTGATCGTAGAATATGTTACAAATATCATCTTTATATGTTATTGCATTAATCTTTGTGTTTGATCAATGATGAAGCCAAAATAAGATTCTCATCAGAAAAGAAAAGCATATTGCGTGCAATTTTTGTAGTTTTGGAGAAATATACTACTTTTTATTAGAGATATTATGGTACTAAAGACTTTTTTCACCATTGCAGTTTGTTTCATAGTTGCGCCGTCCGTTTATGCACTGCCTCAGTTTACAGTGTTAACAGGCAACAAATGTATTTCATGTCATATTCAATCGCATGGTGGGGGCTTACGCAGCGACTTAGGAGCATATTCCTATATGGATGTAGCTTTGGTAAAACCCGAAAGTATTGGACTTGGCAGTTTGTTCTCACCTTTTGAAGAGAATACATTTTTCGATGGTAAACTTACCGTAGGTGCCGATGCGCGTTTCCAAACAGTGCGTGCCCATAGTTCGCCGGATGCAGAACGCAAGTATTTTCCCATGCAGGGATCATTGTATGCGCAATACGCTGTTATGAATGAACTAAAAGTAGAAGCCAATTACAATGCGGGGCATTCCTCCAAAAATCGTTATCCCGGACAGCAGGCATGGGGTGCTTCGGTGTTGTTTCAGCCCAACATGGATTTACCTATCTTGAGGATTGGACGATTTTCTCCCAATGTTGGCATTCGCTATGATGACCATTCCAAAATGACACGCCAATTTTTTTCACCGACAGGTAC
>JAFLBY010000149.1 GCA_017302855.1 Candidatus Kapaibacterium sp. | reverse complement strand
GAGGCGGCAGTTTCTACTCGTATTCCTGCATTCCAATTTTCTTTTGTGTATTGTAATTCGACCAATACTTTGAGAGGCGGAATCATAGGAAGCGGTCTTTGCTCATCCATATTATCTCCAACAGTAAAACTGCCTGTTATTTCTGTGGAAAGTCCATAGCCCAAACGTTGAGTAATTTTTGTTTCCACACCCCATATACGTGCGGCTAATGTTGATGTAGAAAATATTGGCAAAAATGTTGCATAATTCGTATCACCTGTATTTCGGGGAGTAATAAACGATAAATAATTCATCAAAAAACCGGTAGCACTCACCGTTGTTGAGGTATCTTTGTAATGTATAAATAGTTCAGAACCGTAACCGAGTTCATTGGGCAAATCAGGGTTTCCGGTTTCGAATGAATAAGCGGCTAAATGAGGACCGAGCGAAAATAATTCTTCGGCAGTTGGTGGTCTATTGGAGCGAGTAAATGTTCCGCCAAGTGCAATATTATCCGATAAAGGATGCAGTATAGAAATAGAAGCCGATAAAGAAGCAAAATCTTTTCTCTCTATGCGTCCAATACGTGTATCTTTCTCCACATCGGGACTAATAGACAGATAATTAAAACGGAGAGCAGTTTGAAATTCTGTTTTTCCCCAATGCCATTCTTCAAAAACATATGGCGCATATTCAAGAACTGTATTTGCCGGGGTAAAGACAAATCCGCCATAACTGTAATATTTGAGAGAAAAATATGCACCGATAGTACCATTGTCGAACAATGGATTACTATGTTGGATAATATCAAAATTTCCGGCGTATGTCGTCACAAAAAATTCTGCACCTACAGCACCATTCGATTCTTTTTCAGTGTGATGATAAAAAGTACGTGAAAGATTGACACGAATATCATCTGCAAAATCACCGTGAATATGAAAAGCTGTGCGCGTATTCACAGTACGTTTCAGCATTTCGATGCGTACACCTTTAGGATGAGCACCTATAAATCCGCCGGGTATTCCATATTGTGTTGTAAACTGTGCGAATGAAGCTCCGGCATCTGCATCTTCGTCAATATATCCACCGCCGAATGACAAATGCGATGTTGTGATATCGGTATTGGACAAAATACCTGTGGGTGCTGATATGTTCTGCGTTGAACGAAGTCCGCCCATAGTTTTGAAAGCAAAGGGTCCGATGGGAATTTCTGCTGAAGCAAGAGCAGAACCTCCTTGCAATACAGATTCATAGCCGCCGGCTACGGAAAATAAGGCATCATGTAAAAGGATGCGCGGAATGTCATCACGTATGGCATTGACAACGCCTCCCATCCCTGACGGAGAGTACAGCAAAGTCTTCGGTCCCCTGATAATTTCAATTTGCTCCATCATAGCAGGGTCTATAGCAACGGCGTGGTCGGGAGATGTTGCCGATAAATCCGCAGCGGGTACGCCATCTTCATTTATCTGGACGCGATTACCGCTAAGTCCGCGAATAACAGGTCGTGCAGGAGCAGGTCCCATAGAACGCACAGCAAGCCCGGCTTCATTGCGTAAGGTTGCCGCTAATGTTTGCCCAAGCTCTCTTTGTAATTCATTACCATGGAGAATATGGTCATGTTCCATGAGTTCGGTTAATTTTGACGATGATGATGCCCTGTCTGTCACCACAACAGCCGGAGCTTCAATTGGCAATGGACTCAATGTGATGGTAATAGCAGCAGATGCGGGCAGAGTAATATCAATATGGTCGGAACGATAGCCAATAGCTCTGATATCGAGATGATAACTGCCATTTGGAAGATTTTTGATAACAAACTTCCCTTCTTCATTGGCAGAATATGATTTCTGAAGTCGTTGAATAGTTATAACTGCATAAGGAATACCTTTGTTGGTATGCGCATCAAGGATAGTTCCTTGTACTGTTGTTTCTTGAGCAAATACGGCAGAAGTGATTGTGAAAAAACACAAACAATAGAAGAAAAAGCGCATAAAGTAAAATTACAAACCAAGAATCATTCACACAGACGCAAACAAACGTATTTTATGGATGCCAGACGAGATTATCAATAAGGCGTGTGGTGCCAAGACGTATTGCCACAAGAAAGACAATGCTGTTATCATCAGAAAAATCAGGGGTTTCCATAAGAGTTTCGGCATGAACTGCTTGTGCATATTCAATATGAACATGGGGGATTGTCATAAGAATTTTCTGCATGATTGCTTGCAAACTATGAGCGTTTTTTTCTCCTTGTTGTCTGGCATCAACGGCTGCTGTCAGGGCTTTGTAAATCAATGATGCATTTTCACGATCATGTTCCGAAAGATAGACATTTCTTGAACTTCGAGCTAAACCATTGAGTTCCCTTTCTGTGGGTGCAATGATGATACGAATATCGAAGTCAAGATCTTTGACTAAGCGTTTAATGACTAAAGTTTGTTGATAATCTTTTTGCCCGAATACGGCAATGTGAGGCTTTACGGCATTGAAGAGTTTAGCAACAACGGTCACGACACCATTAAAATGCCCGGGACGAGATACACCGTCAAATACTTGGGATTCTTTACCTGCCAAAACCATGGATGAATATCCGTTTGGGTACATTTCTTCAACCGTGGGAGCATACATAATAGCAGCACCTGCCTCTTCCGCAACATGACAATCTCTTTCAAAATCACGAGGATAACGAGAAAAATCCTCATTGGGTCCAAATTGCGTAGGATTAACGAATACCGACACAATGGTAATATCCGCTTCAAGGCATGAATGTCTGATAAGAGCAGCGTGTCCTTCATGGAGATACCCCATAGTGGGCACAAAGCCAATAGTTTTTCCTTTTGCACGCAGAACTGAGGAATAATTCTGCATTTCCTCAACGGATGTGATAATCTGTAATGGCATTGTTTTTTGATTAACAGTAAAGATAAGCAGCGAAAATAGTCATTTATAGCGACTGAGCGTTTTTAATCTTCGATTTGATTACGATAAAACGGAGAGGGTTATATGGCGGTTAGGGTAAAAAGTGATTATATCAGCACAACAATTCGACAGAGGACAAGGAAATACAATCGAAGAGATAGGCATAAAAAAAGTCCTTAACTTTAGAGAGTTAAGGACTTATGAACGAGCCAGCTATCGGATTTGAACCCATGACCTGCTGATTACAAATCAGCTGCTCTACCCCTGAGCTAAGCTGGCAAGCGCTCCAAAAGCGTCCGCAAAATTAAGAACTTTTTTAGAAATGACAAAATCTGTTGCAACTTTTTTAGGAGTTTCAATAAAATATTAAGAAATTTTTGCCCAAAGTGTTCCTTTTTTTGCGCAATCCTTCTATATTTGCGTTTATGGCAAAGCATTGTGTGTCAACAAAGTTATAATTAGGTGGTAAATGTTCGAGCCGACGAAAAAGTATTTTTCCATTAGTGAGGTCGGAAAACTCATTGACGAACAGCAACATGTTCTGCGATATTGGGAGCGTGAGTTTGGTGAGTTACGTCCCAAAAAGAATAGTGCCGGCAATAGGATTTACACTCAAAAAGATCTTGATTTATTGAAAGTTATCAAGATTATGCTGCGCAAAAAACGATTATCGGTCATTGATGCAAAGCTACAGTTAAAATCAACGGATATCAACGAGTTTCTTGCTCAAAACCCTTTTGATTTTATGACGGCGGCATCCGATACACAAGAAGAAACTCAAGCAAACACAGACACTCATGGTTCTGCCCACGATGGTACAAACAACGACGATTCGGTCAGAATACCTCGTGCAGAATTCAAGGCTATCTATGCAATGCTTAAAGACATTGAACAATTATTACGAACTGTATAATTCAATTACATTTACTCATTAAAGGGTTCTCTATGGTGAAATCATTACGAGCGTTCATCTCCGCTGTTCCCTTGTTCTTTTTAGTTGTTATGCCCACACTGGCACAGCAGAGAACATACAGCATTGAGACAGTAGGAAAGCATGATGATGAAGTGTTAGGCGTATTCGTTAACGAAGCCGATACACGATTTGCAACATGCAGTGTTGATGAAACAATTAAAATTTGGAGCTTGCCTGATGGTAAAGAACTCCGTACCCTCAAAGGGCATCTTGGTCAAGTAAACAATCTGTCATTCTCAGGTAATGACAAAATGCTTGCGAGCGGAAGCAGCGATCGCACCGTTCGTATATGGGACGTAGAATCCGGTAAACAGATTAACGTTCTCAAAGGTCATACTGCCGAAGTAATCGGGGTATATTTCAGCCAAGATGATACCAGTGGATATTTAGCAAGCACAAGTTTTGACAGAACTGTCAAGTTGTGGGATGTCAAAAATGGTGTAGAAGTGAAAACTTTACGCGGACATTCCTTACAAACAAATAATGTCGCATACAGCTATGACGGAAAGTTTCTTGCCAGTTGCAGTGATGACAGAACAATCAAAATATGGTCAACTGACCCGAATTCTCGTGAGCCAATCATGAGTCTGGAAGGGCACAATGCTTCAGTATTAACCGTTCTGTTTAGTATGGATTCCAAAAATCTCTTTTCTGCCGATCAAGAGGGAATCATCAAAGTGTGGAGCATGCCGTCAGGTGAATTAGTTCGCACCATCGTTGCCCACAGCGATTTGATTCAAGATGTATCCATAGCATCCGACAACAAAACATTAGTAAGCGGTAGCTTGGATAAATCCGTGAAAATGTGGGATATTTCAACAGGTGAGAATATTATGAAAATGGACATTGGAACTGAAGTATGGAGCGTGGATTTAGTCAGCGATGCCTCCACTATTGTTATCGGTTGTGCCGATGGTAGTGTTCGTTTGCTCAAACAAACGAATACTACAATAAAGAAAGGCGGTAAATAAACATGAAAAAAATTCTTACTTTAGTGTTGACCTTATCTTCATTGTTTTTTTCACACTCCTTATTTGCACAAATTAACGTTGTGGTAAGTGTGACAGGCACTGTATTAAAAGCGAATGATCGTAACCCTGCAAGTGTGAATATTACTTTTTATGATTCCAATAATAAGCGCGTAGGATCAAGCAGAAGCAATGCCAAAGATGGCTATTATCTTGTAACCGGATTGAAGCCCGGTGAAACCTATAAAGTAAAAATCGAACATCCCGATTTTTTCCAAGAAGAAGTAACAGTATCAACCCCAAGAACTTCAAAATACTCCGAATTATCGCGTGACTTTTTGGTGAAACCTTTAATTTCCGGTATTCGCTTACCTTTACCTGTCACGCCTTTTGAACTCAATAAATCGAAGTTGCGTGTCGGTTCTGAAGAATTTCTTGCCGAAACTGTAGAAGCTTTACTTATGAACCCTTCTGTCAAAGTACAGATTTCTTCTTACCCCGATGAAATGGAAAGCAAAGAGGCAAATATTAAATTGACACGTGAACGCTGCGAAACATTAAAAGCATTTTTTGTTGCAAAAGGTGTAAGTGCAGATAGAATTTCTATAGTTCCATCTGAAAATGCAGATCCAATTAATCCTCCACCGATGA
Organism: Candidatus Kapaibacterium sp.; assembly: GCA_017302855.1. GTDB lineage: Bacteria > Bacteroidota > Ignavibacteria > Kapaibacteriales > UBA961 > UBA2353. Next base: position 3,181 of record JAFLBY010000149.1, on the reverse strand, counting down.
AAAAAGCGGCAAAAGGTAAACGATATATCGGCTCAACTTATATTGTGGTAACAAAAATCTAATATTGCACCTTATCGGATTATTTCATTCCAAAGACTGCTCAGAGTAATGGGCAGTCTTTTTTTTATGGACAAATGACTGATATCTTTATCATACGACAGGTAATTCAACAATAAACGTAGTACCGCTCCCTTTACCTTTACTTTCTGCCCATATTTTTCCATTATGTAACTCAACAATATGCTTTACAATATGTAAGCCCAACCCCGTAGAATGTTCTCCCCCCGTAGGTAATGATGAAAGTTTTTGAAATTGGCCGAATAATTTATCTACATCATCATCAGATAGACCTTGACCTTGATCATGAATGCTTACACGAAGAGTATTATCTATACGCTCAGAAAGTACTGTAATAAATGTATGATTATATGAATATTTAGAAGCATTACTCAAAATATTTTCAAAGACTTGAAATAATCTTTTTTCATCACCTTGTACATAGTCATCATTACATACCGACAGAGAAACGATTTGTTCTTTGCGCATGAATAATGGCTCACATTGTTTATGAACAGCACGAAGTATTTCTCCAACGCTGCAAATATCCTTCTTAATTTCAATACTCCCCAATGCTGCGGCTGATGACTCAAGTAAATCCTTGATTAACTCACTCATTCTTCGAGCTGATTCTTCGATTACTTCCAGCCATTCAAGAACAGAATCCTGATTGCTGCTATCTTCACGAATAATACCCGTTGCACCAAGAATATTTCCTAAAGGATTTTTTAAGTCATGCGCTGCTATTCCCAATAATTTTGTTTTAAAAATATTTGCCTGTTCTAATGCATTATTTCGTTCAAGAAGTAAATTCCTTTCTCGCTCCTTGAAAACATATTCACGCTCGCGAATAAATCGCTCGGATTCTCTTCTTACATCTTCATTTTGAATATCATACTTAATCTCGAAGTATTTTTCTAAATGAAAAGCATAGTTTTCCCATTTATGAATATGTTTATATAAAGCTGCTAAGTCCTTATGACACTCATACTGCTCTTTTTTTATTCCTATTTCTTCAAACAAATGTATAGCTTTTGTTAAGTACTGTTCTGCAAGTACAGGGTTATACACCGGATATATAGGTTTTGACAGCAAAAATCCTAAACAAGCAATATTAAATGCAATTCCGGCAACCTCCCCTATGGTTTCAGACATGGATTGTGCTTTTTTATGACATTGGAATGCCATCTGATAATCTTCAAGTAAGGTATAAGTTAAGCCCATATTTCCCAATATTGTGGAAATATCATGCTTATGTCCACTTATTTCCGCAAGTGCTAATGCTTTTTCATAATACTGCAATGCCTCTTTGCCTTTTTTTCGGTTCATATATACATTGCCGATATTTGTGTACACTAACGATGGAAGTTGTTTGTCAGATATATCATCCAGCATTGATTGTGCTTTTTCCAAATATGTCAAAGAATTATCATAATCTTCCATGTTAAAATAAATATTACCGATATTGGCTATTTCTCTGGCAATATCTTCTACTATTCCCAACTCTTCGTGTATAGCCAATGCTTGTTTGTGACAAGATATGGCTTGTGAAAAATCAGACAAATAAGTATAGCAATTTCCGATATTTCCAAGAACTTTTGCATATTCATTTCTTCGTGATAATTCATCAAAATACGGCAATGCTTGAGTATAATACTCTAATGCAAGTTTATATTCACTTACTATAAAATAAGCAGTTCCTATGCTGCCAAGTGCTTTGCCATACAACCATTTCTGACGATGCCCTTGCGATAGTGTCTGAGCTTTTTTGTAATATTCTACTGATGAAGAGATGTCGCCATAACGGTATGAGATATGTCCACGCAATATTAAGCACTGCGCATGATAGAATATCCCATTTCTCTCTATATCAGGAGAATAATATTCTTCGGTTTGTTCAATACTGTAAACATAGCGTTCTATAACAAACAGTATTTCTTTAATTTCTTCATACTTATTCTGTGAGAATAAATGCTGTGCATCAGCCAACATCTTGTAACATTTTTCTAAATTCATTTTTTTATTTTTTTATGGAGAGATTTTTACCTTCGATTTGAGGCATCGTAATTTCCAACAGTGCACCAAGCGTTGGAGCTATGTCAATAGGCGCTGCCTGTTCTTCCGATTTCTTTTTGAGGATGTCACTACCAAAAAACACAATAGGCACATGAGTATCATAATCATACGGTGTGCCATGAGAAGCGGGATTTGACCCATATATCCAATATTGCTTCGGAAAAAAAACAATATCACCGGAACGTTGTATATGCGTGCTGTTTTTTATTCTTGAGAAAATAATATCGTCCCAACCTTGTGTGTTTTTTCCTTGAACTATATCTTCTGTATATCCGACAAACTTCAGTCCATTATAATTTGTTAAAAAATCTACACATAACTTTTTAGCTTTTATATATGCATCATTATCGGTAAAGTAATCTTTATTAAGAAATAATGTAGGAGGTTGCATACTTGCTATCGGTTCTACGGTATTTTTACCGGGGAAAATACTACGCAATTCAGATGACAAGATTCTTTTTACTGTCGTTATTGATAAACGTCCCGCATCATATCCTACCGGCTTGGCATTGGCTATAAGCTCCGGAATAGGTCCCACACCATGATCTGAGCATAGAGCAATTACATAATGTTCTCTGCCAATGGAGGTATCTAAATATTCAATAAAATTAGCTAATGTGGTATCGCAATGATAATATAATTCTTGTGTTTCTCGACTGTCGGGTCCAAAGATATGTCCTACTAAATCTGTTGTTGAAATTCCGAGATAAATAATATCCGGTTGAGAATCTTTTCCCATATTTTCTTGTTCGATGGCATATCGTGCTGTTTGAAATAAATACGACACCGAATATGGAGAGCAAGCGAAAGCATACACAGCATTGCTGCCACTATCGGGAATAATATGAGGAAACACATTGTCGCTGCCGGGCATTTTCCCTTCATACGCCACAGTATCTGCAAAACCTACATAATTATCAAGTACAGTATTCCATGTTTTACCAAAAAATGAATATACCGGGTTGTCTCTGTGCCAATCGTCCATCCATGCCGGCATTTCATAATAGTCAGATGTGGTAAATCTGCCGATTTTATCGTCTAACCACAT
>JAFLBY010000148.1 GCA_017302855.1 Candidatus Kapaibacterium sp. | reverse complement strand
AGATTTTTTTTTAATCATATAGTAATCGTTCATGAAATCACAAGTAGTCAAATTATGTTGTATCCTATGTATTGCCTTAGGGGGGCAATATACGCTGTTGGCAAATGGCAGTGGTCGCACAGGCAGTGCGTCGGCGGGTTGCAATAATGGTGGATGGTTTTGCCACGGTAACTCAACCGGCAACACCACTGTGACAGTCACCCCACAATATGTCACCAATGTATTCGCACCCGGAGAAGCGCGGCAATTTACGGCTGTGGTTGCTCACCCAACCCAATCCAAAGCAGGGATTAATGTGGATATACGTAATGCCTCGGGTGCATTAACCGGCACTATGGCGGGAGGCACAGGGACTAAAGTTACAAGCGGAGAAATTACCCACAATGGCAAGCAAGACATTGTCAATGGACAATGCACTTTCACGTTTACATGGACAGCACCGAACAGCCCGGGTACATACACACTCCGAGCATCCGGTAATGCCGTCAATAATAATAACAATCAAACCGGTGATTTTTGGTCAACCATGACACCGATGGATATCACGGTTTCCAATCCAATTTTGCAGGAACCTACATCAGGTGCTAAACTTTGCCGTGGCGAAATCGCAATTGTTCGTTGGTCACAACCTATGTTTGATGGAAATGTTCGCTTGGAGGTTTCCACCAATGGCGTTAATTGGACAACCATAGCAACCACTCCCGGATCGCCTAACTTTTATCAGTGGCTTGTTCCGGCTGATTTCCCTATTGCTACGACCTATCGTATGAGAATAAGTCATGCCACCAAGGGCACACAATACAATACTACCTCTTATCAATTTGCTGTTGTTCCGTCACCGGTGTTTGTATCGCAACCGGTAGAAGTGCGCACATGTCGCGGAAGATCCGTCACATTTTCAGTGACCACAGATTTTCCGTCTAATTACACATTTCAGTGGCGACACAACTTCAATCCCATCAATGGAGCGACCTCAACAAGTTACACAATACCTTCTGTAAATGATCAAAATGCAGGTAATTACGATGTTGTTGTTACCGGATGCAGACCCGTGCCGAGTAATAATGCCCTTTTGCTTCTTTTGGATGCACCATATTTTATCAAACATCCGGAAAACACCGATGGATGTCTTGGGCAACCGACCCAACTTTCGGTCAGTGTACGTGGGGAATCACCACAACTTCAATGGCGTTTCCGCGGCGTACCAATACCGGGCAAAACAGATTCCATATTGACAATTCCATCACTCAGCCCTGCCGACACGGGGATGTACGATGTGGTAGCAACGGGAAGTTGTGCACCGCCCGGCACCAGTCTGCCCGCTCGCATTTCTTTCACCAAACCTTCGGTGATCACTTCGCAGACAAAAGATACTCTTATTTGCCTTGACCGTGAGCTTGTGCTGGGTGTGCAAGCAACGGGACGCAATCTTACCTATCGGTGGAAACACAATAATGTTTTGGTTGCCGAAAATGCAAGTGCAACATATACCATCCTTAATGTTGGCTTGCCGTCGGCGGGTACATACACGGTGGATGTTATCACTGCTTGTGGGGCGGTCACATCGGCAAAGCCAATGGTCGTTGCCATTAAAATGCCGATAGCCATTACCAAGCAACCTAAAGACACAACTGTACGTGAAAACGGTAATCTTACTCTCTCTGTCAGAGCAACAGGCGACTCCCCCACGTATGAATGGTATAAAGTCACAACAAAAATTCCGGGCGCAACAACAAACACTCTTACTTTGAATAATGTCAAAAAAACTGATGCCGGTAAATACTCTTGTGTGGTCAGCAGTTCATGTGGTTCAGTTCAATCCACCATTGTCAATGTGAAAGTAACTGAAGCACCTGCCGGACCATTATTATCATTAAACACTTCGGCTCTTGACTATGGATGTATGACTGTCGGCGCTGCCTCACTCCAAAAAGTCGTCACCAAAGCTGTGACAAATACGGGAGGGCAACCCTTAGTAATTTCATCCATCGCTCCTTCGCAAAACGATGAGAAGAACTTTACCGTATCGCCCAAATCCATAACTCTCATGCCGGCACAAAGCACGGATATTACCATCACTTTCAATGCAACGGAACGCAAAGATTATACGACACAGATAGTGTTTACAAGTAATTCTATTGAACAAGCAGGAGCAATAACCATAAATGCCAAAGGATGTATTGCACAGCTTTCATCAGCGGCTTTAGCTTTTGATATACCCCTCACTCTCGGCACATCACAAGATACGGTTGTACAATTCTCTAATACTGGTGATTATGATATTATTGTAAATTCTATCTCGGTAAAAGGTAATGCCGCCAATGATTATTCCATCACAGCACCAATTTTACCCGACACGCTCGCAAAAACAGAAATAATGGCTATTCCTGTGCGCTTTGCACCATCGGCAGAAGGTATAAGAAGTGCACTTATGGAAATTCTGACCGACAAAGGAATTTATACGGCTGCTTTAAGCGGCGAAGGAAAACAAATAAGCAGCATAAGTGAATTAGCTCAAGTTGCGGGTATTACGATGATGCCGAATCCTTCACTTGATGGCACATTTACGATTGTAAGTACTACAACTCCTTTATTACGCATTCAACTAACCGATATGCTTGGCGTTATGTTATGGGACAGTGGTATATATTCCGAGCCGACGATGAAAGTACAATGTGACCTTACTCATGTAAGTTCCGGTCAATATACTGTACTTGTTCATACAATGACGGGCATTATACCTTTGTCTATGCAAATACAGAAATAACACACAAAGACAATGCTATGATAAAGCGATGAAGGATTTTTTCCTTTATCGCTTTTTTTTTGAATGTTACAATGAATAATCTCACGAATATATAATGCTATTATGCAATAGCATTATATGGATAAAGAAAATGTGATTACTATAATATCTTCTGATACATTGCAAATGGCAACTCTTTATTATTATGTGGTTTTTTCAGCCTTGTTTCGACTTCGATCAGTGAACAGATATCCGATTCTTGCGGCAATTCTATCCAAATTGGAAAAAATAAAAACTACATCATAATCAAAGTGATTTCCTACGATGTTAACGATGTGTTTTCTTGATATGCAGGATTCGAATCATAGCACATATCAGATCCATCATATTATTCATAATGCACAAAATTGTACGATTTATGTGAATCAGTTGGCAATGCCATATTGAACTGTTTTTTCAACCTTGTATTGTTTGATTATTGCAGCAAGTTGTGGCTTGGCATGAATATGCAAAAAGTCCAATTAGGCTTTTTTTATCATGGACAGAGTAAACCACCCGAGCACAACAATGACAACCGATAATATTACCCAAAGCCAAATTTTGTTTTCAAAAAGCGGGGACATCGGCTCATCAGTGTTTTGTATCCGACTTTGTTCTTCGCCCAAGCGCAACTCCGTAAGATTTGCGGGTATTTTATCGGAAAAATACTCTATATCATAGTGTGGTTTTACTGAATTACTATTTCCATAAATCAAAAAATATGTCGCTTTTTCAGAAAAACGGAACACCAATTCATGAATATATCCCTTAACTTGTACGCCCGTAACTTTTAATGGTGCATTGTCTTGATTATCAACAATAATTCTTATATTTTGTATATTCGTGCTGTTAAATGTAAATTCATTCTTCTCGAAAGAGCTTAATGTGCCTGAGGTGAGATAAGAAAAGACATATTCCCATCCATGAGCAGTTTTTATGCTGTCCGACAGATATTGTACAGTAGCATGTCTATAATAATCAATCGTATCTTGAATTATAACATTCAGATTCCAAATAGGCACAACTGTGGATAATCGGATATCAATTACGGATTGTTTGGTTTTTTTTTGTATCGTTGAATTCATGTGTGTCGGAGTATATATTTTACTTTTACCCTCCGTGCTTTCTTCTCGGATTATGCCTGCTTTCATCAGATTTGGTTTTTCATTGCTCTTAACAAAAAGACGGAAATAACGATATTGTGCATTCGGGAATGACAATGTCGTAAATTCATAGTCTGTTAACGTATTTTTTATAGATACAATCCTATAGTCATCCAAGACAGAAAACCACTGATTCTGATTATTGCTTCCTTCAAGATATACTCGCCAATCAAAATTTTCTTGCTCAAAAGTTAATACTATTTTATTAACACTTACATTGGGTTCAAGTTCAAAAGTGTAATAATACCCTTTATCATTGTGCGACTCATTAAATATCTTGAAGTCAACATTATGTGTCTTAACTTTTTTTGCTGCTAAACGCAACACATAAGGAACTTCGATGGTGTCCTGTTGTGGAGTGTAGCCGATAATTCTTATATCATTCATAGACTGTGATATTTTTCCGAATATATCATCAGGTAAGAGTAATGAATGCCATTGATTACGTATATCGTACAATTCACGCCGATAGCGATATTCATCGTTTTGCCCGAATAATGTATCGCATGAAAAAAGCAGCAAAGCTATAAGCAGACTAACCGTTGTCTTCAACTGATGTTTTTTCATCTGATATTAAGAGAGTATATTTGTTATATAAAAATGAAATTATTAAGAGAAGCACTCCTAAGCACACAAAAACTATTGTTTTGGCAATCGTTGTTAAATGAGCAATATCATAAATGAACAGTTTTACAAGCGTCCCCGCAAATAAGACCATTGCTCCGATGCGTATATGTTTCTGTTTTTTTGCTATACCCAATACAATCATGGAAAGTGAATATATACCCCAAAGAATACTAAGCCCAAGTTTGTAAGATTCCATAGAAGACAATATGTCCATCCAATGAATTAACTCGCTGCTTATTATCCACAATACAGCAATGTGTAAAACGAAATCGAAAACCACACGTAAGACTTTGTCGGAATATTCTTGTCGGGAATTTTTGTATCCCATTGCCAAGAGAAGTCCTATAAAAACCAAAGAAATATATCGCACAATAATGTAAAATATGTTGCCGCTATGATGATAAAGCTCGCCATTTTGTCCCAGATAGCTTTCACGCAATTCGCTTATTGCATACAATCCCGCTGTCAAGAACAATAATTTACCTACAACACCCAACACAAAATTGAGTGTTCCGACATATCTGTTTCGCAGTTTTTTTATATTCAGCAATGTCATCATCGCAATAAAAAACATAGTGTAATTCACAAGAGCTATTGCTTTATATTCCATGATATCACTATTGTAAATGTGCTCGGAATACTGTCCGGAAGTTTCTGTCCTCATTGTCAAAGAATCGCTATGTACTTGATTAAAGTAATGACCAATTTCAAAAAAGAACGAACAATATATGGCTATCAACAGTATAGCAGGAATGCCTATTGACAAAATTTTGTGCCGTAGCTTTTGTGCTAAAAATGGCGTAGCAGACATCGTAACAGCATTAATTTTTGTTAGAAAACCGAATGCAATGACAAAAAGTAATGAAGTAAGAAAATGTATATTGATAAGGGGAATAAGTCTTGTATCCGCTGTTATAACCCTATATCCGTAATGCTCCCATTCTTGGATTAAACTGACAAAAGAAAGAATCATAAGAGGATAGGAGAACTTTTCATAGAAGGATATATTTTTTGTTCTGCCAAGCCAAAACAGCAATGTGGCTTCGCCCGCCCACAACAAAGTCACCCAATTACCATCTAATTGAACAGGTGCCGTTAATGTTAAAAAGACAAGCACCAAACCCGATATAAGATAAAACAGCGCTTTATCGGCAAGTTTGTTACGAAACACGACAATGCTCACAATACTATGAATAATGGCATTCAAAACCGTAAACAGCCCAAGATAATATGTGCCTATAGGATGATTGTCAAGTATTGAATAACCAACGCCATACATTATAAATGAATTTATCAGTATCAGGGCAATGTCTTTGTATTCAAATTGTTCTTTCTTTATTAGCTTGTATGACAAGAATGTTGCATAGAAAATTGAAAAGAAAATAACAAGGAATGTTAATCCCAGAAATAAATCTTCATTAATTCCAGAAATTCCATAATTTCTATACGAATAATCACTATAGGTTCGATACGAAAACTTATACCATGTAAGGAATATAATCCATGTTATTCCGAACGCTGAATAATTAAGCGATCGCCAATATTTTTTGAATGCAGTGAATAATATGCCGGTATTGATAATTGACATATAGGTAAATAGAATATCCGCTCTTCCTGAATCTTGGCTCAACAAAAACGGCACAGCATAGGCACCGACTAATCCGATATGCGCAACAATATGTTTATTATAAATGATGGCGGCTGTGACGGTAAAAATCGTAAACATCACCATAAGTGCAAAGGTCAATATCTGTGGGATTAAGTCATAATAGCTATAAGCGGCAAAAGTAATAAAATACATGGTTGCCATTGCGCCGCTTAATAAGACCGCACTGTAATTTTCATACTTTTGTTTGAGTTTTATGGCAAAACCAAGTAATCCCAATCCTGCTGCATAGCCCAATATTATTCTTGTTAAAGGGCTGATAAGCTCATGATCGATGGCATACTTTGCTCCTATTGCAATGCCAATCACTGTTATGATAATACCAATTTTATTGATAATATTTTCACCGATGAGTTTTTCTATATCAATACCCAAATCTACTTTCGGTGCTTTCTGGTGCGATGGGGGTATTTTGATTGTGGGGAATATAATCGGAGGTGGCATCTCCACGTGTTTTTCAAGGTTTTCATTGTGCTGTTCGGATACCGTTTCTGCATTGATGTTTTCTTCCTTAGCACTGTTTTGCACAATATCGGGAGTGGATTCCACACTTTGAAGATGACTAATTTCATCACGCAACTGTTGCAATTCATCGGAAAACGCTTCATGTTGTTTTTGAAGACTTTCCACTTTAGCCGCAAGGCGATGCAATTCACTGTTTTTTTCTGTCACCACACACCATTCCTTTACTTGAATGAATATTTATCGGAAATAATGATTATATTTTTTTACTTTTTTTCCATATCTATACCTATGCCTCGTTCCCTGACGGAACGAATAAATTGCCATGTTGCATTATTTGTCGGCGGTTTTTTCCATGGTTGGGCTTGCAAATCCAAATTATAGATATCTTTTCCGCCTGAATCAAGAAAAATTCCATAGGATTGAATATCATCACGAAATGTGTAAAATGGTGTATAGCCGCTTATAGCACCAAATGGAGGTGTATCGCTCCATGTATCTTTTGCATTTGGCGCACCGCTGATTAATGCCGTATAAGTATCATTGCCCGCATTGTCCCAAAATAGAGCAAGACTTCCCAAATCGGCAGCACCTCCGCAATGTGTTTTGAAAAGATAGTTATCATTGCCCTCGCCATCTATAGATATGCCGATGCTGCCATCGCGAGCATGACCCAAGTATTGATTGACAGCTTCTTTATAGCCCTCGGTATAACTATCATCGCCAAGCAAGTCCACTTTACAACCAATGGCAAAATGCGCAGCCGCACCAATCGAATATTTACCGCTTCTGTACATATCATTGCCCTCGCGGTCTTCGCATATACCCAAACCCCACCAATAACCACAGCCCTGTGCCCATACCTGAGCAGAATAATAATCATTGCCTTTGCCATCGCATAATATGCCCACGCCGCCTGCCAAGCTATGACCATCGCCCAAGTCAGCACGGCGACCAAATCCGCAACCCTGTGCCATAGCAACAGACTGATCAAGATAAATAGGCGTAGGATTACCGTCATCACGAGCCACATAGCGATCATTACCCGTCGCATCAACCAAGATACCCGTGCCAAGCGTTGAGCCCATGCCCTGCGATTGTTCCGCACATATATATTCATCATTACCACCCAAGTCCGCAAGAATGCCTGCGCCTATATGGGCTGCGCCTTGCCCCCACGATTTATCTACCGTATAAGTATCGCCACCCGCATAGTCCATGATAAGACCCGTGCCATACCATGCACATCCAAGTCCCGATTCCTTCACTCGATAGCGATCATTGCCCCGCATATCAAAAAGCATAGCCACACCAAAAAGACCACATCCCAAAGACAATGTGGTGTCTGTGTCATATATATCATCGCCCGCCACATCAATAAGAACAGATATGGGTTCACGCAAAGGTGACGTTACTGCCTGACGACCTTTATACATATCATTTCCACCAAAATCAATACTTAAAAAGCATGATGTTGTGACTGTGTCTGCACCTGTGCCAAGCAAACGCACCATACCCAAATCGGTCATAAATGTTGTGCCTTTCAAAGAAGTGCGCTCCGTATAATTTGAATCTGCTGTACGAAATTCTCCTAAAGCAAGATGTATATGGGTGGCGAGTAAAGCGGAAGCAAAAGCAAGGTACTTTCTGTCGGCACTTTTGAGGGCTTGTAAACTGCCTTTATTCAATGTGGCAAGTTGCCCTAAGCGATCATCAGCCCAAGGTGCGGCAGCAAAACGATACCATTCATCATGTGATGAAGCAGCCGTAAGTCCCGATAATTGCTCAAATTCCTTTTTCGGAAATGCGGCTTCAACCCATGGCTTGCTTTCCATGATGCCGATAAGAATACGAGCAAGTAATTTCTGATAATGCGCCGGATATTCACGAACATTATCGCCTGTGGGTGAGCTGTGAAGTTGTTGCAGCACTACCCGAAGTGCTTCGGCAGACGTGGCACTGTCCGCAAGCGAAGAATAAC
>JAFLBY010000147.1 GCA_017302855.1 Candidatus Kapaibacterium sp. | reverse complement strand
TCCTCGTTATCTCCCTTCTTTCCGAGAAATGGCAGAAGCCGGAACACTCCCAATTCGCGTTATCAGTTATGTTTCAGCACAAAATGATGAATGGGATACTGAAAATTTATTACCCGCTGTCGGGGAATTTTTACAAGTTGCAGGAATAAAATTTTATGCAGATGGCGCATTAGGTTCACGCGGAGCTGCTGTATTGGAACAGTATTCTGATGCACAAACTCACGGTTTATTTTTAATTGATGCAGAAACACTCTATCAAAAAGCAAAATCAGGTTTAGATTCGGGATGGCAAATAGCCACACATGCTATTGGCGACGCAGCAAATCGTATGGTGTTGGATGTCTATGAACAATTACGAAATGAAGGATATAAAAAGGAAGATTATATTTTACGGATTGAACATGCACAAATAGTACATCCCTCTGATTATGCACGATTCAATTCATTAGGTGTTTTTGCAGCCGTGCAACCTATTCATTGTATTAGTGATGCTACGATGGCTGAACAACGATTAGCCGAAAGATGCTCTTACAGTTATCCTTATAATTCACTTTTGAAAAACGGAACAATTATTGGCGGAGGCTCAGATTTTCCTATTGAATCTGGCAATTCTATCGTCGGTTTAGATGCATTTATCAGACGCATACCCTTTAATGGCACGGATTCTTGGCAAAGTCATGAAAAAATATCACGTAGAGAAGCATTACGGGCATATACAACTCACGCACATTATCTTTCAGGTAATGAATATAGACGTGGGCTGTTAGATACTAAATTTGATGCTGATTTCACTGTATTGGATACAAATATTCTTGAATGTGCAGAAGAAACAATTGCTGATGCACAAATACTGGCAACTTATACTGCCGGAGTTCGACGTTTTTCAAATCAACTTCTGTAAAATACTATGGAAAATACTTCTCAAAAAAATATTCAATCACCGCGTGGAACACGTGATTTATTACCCGATCAAATTATGGGATGGCAATTTCTTGAAAAAGTGTTTTCAGAAGTAGCACAGCGTTTTGGTTATCAAGAAATTCGTACACCTATTTTTGAACATACAGAAGTGTTTTCTCGTGTCATCGGAGAAAATACGGATGTTGTGAGTAAAGAAATGTATTCATTTCAAGACAAAGGTGAAAAATACTCTCTTACACTGCGCCCCGAGATGACAGCCGGTGCTGTGAGAGCAGCCGTACAACATAATTTGACTGCCACAGGTCAATTACAACGGCTATGGTATATAGGTCCGCAATTTCGCTATGAAAGACCACAAGCGGGACGCTTTCGCCAATTTTATCAATGTGGTGCTGAGTGCTACAATGCTTCATCGCCTGAAGCTGATGCAGAGTTAATTATGTTTGCGGCAATGGTCTTACAAGAATTAGGTTTATCGCAATACACACTGCATATCAATACACTTGGTACGGCAGGCTGCCGAGAACAATATATACAAGCATTAGTACAATATCTTGAAGAGAAAAAAGAATTATTATCCCATGACAGCCAAGTACGTTTAACTAAAAATCCTTTGAGAATTCTTGATTCAAAAGACCGAGGCGACAAAGCTGTTCTAAAAGACGCTCCCATTCTTTCCGACTATTTATCTGAGGAAAGTAAACAGCATTTTACAAAAGTACTTTCCATTCTCGAAGCCAATGGTTATTCTTACACTATTGCTCAATCGCTTGTCCGCGGCTTAGATTATTATTCTCACACAGTCTTTGAATTTACCAGTTCAGATTTAGGATCGCAAGATGCCCTTGGCGGGGGTGGCAGATATGACTCCATGTTTGAATATTTTGGCGGCAAACATACACCATCAGTCGGATTTTCCTTGGGTATGGATCGTATTATTATGATTCTGCAAAAAATCAGACCCGAAATCTTTACGCTTCCCGCTATTGATTGTTATATCATTGCAATGGATAAAACAGTAGGTGAAGTTGTGCAAACGATGGCAATGAAAATGCGACAAAACAACATATCAGTCATCACCGATCTCCAATATCGTTCCTTGAAAGCTCAAATGCGTGAAGCAAATAAAATAGGAGCCAAAACGGTGATTGTCATCGGTGAGGAAGAGATAAAAGCAAAACAGTATAAGGTCAAAAACATGGAAGACGGTAGCGAAACTCTTAGTTCAGAGTTTATATCATAAATTTTTACACAGTATTCATTAATTAAAAGGTGGTTAGTATGCTACAAAAAATTGTTGTGATAAGTTTTTTAATTTTGAGCATAAGTTCTTGTGCCCCAAATTTTATCACGAATAACTCACTTAGTCATTTGCACAAAGGAATGAGTCGCTCAGAAGTTGATAAAATTTTGGATGTAGAGCCCGCAGAACAGTTTACAATAACTCATAACAATACAAAATATGACATTGTTGCTTTACGATTGCTTACTGGTATAAGTGTATCTTCATCCAGTTCACCGAGAATGGGTGGTGCCGGAATGATGACAACGACAACGACGACACATCAAACTAATTATACATTCTTTTTGTATGCCCAAAACAAGTTATTATACTGGGGCATGAAAAATGAATATTCGAAATCTGAAGATACTTTCATTGCTGAACTTTCGCCTGAAATTTATAAACATCATATTAACAATTAAATTTAAAGAATCATTTATGAAAATACTCGTGCTATCAATGTTATGCGCATGTTCATTACTCTCATGTGCAAAATTCAGTTTGACTGACGCTAATGCAATTCAAAAAGGTATGTCATACAGTGAGGTTATAAGTAAAGTAAGTAAAAAACCAATGAAAGAGTTTGATATTACTATTTACTCCGCACCTTCGAAAAAATACTTTGTTCAAGTGTATGAACTTCACAATGGAGGCGACAATTCAGACTACCTTGCAGTATTTGAAAATGACAAACTTCTCTATTGGGGTTATCCTTATGAATTTAACAGACATCCCGATGCAACGCTCAATGAAATAGGAAAAACAGCAGTTGCCGAATATGAAAAGATAAAGTAAACAAGCTTATGCAAATTGTGGCTCTTGTTAAAGAGCCACTGTTATTTTTCAAGAGGTATAATCTCTATGATGTAATGACTATACCAAGAAACAATCAAATCGACATCCACTATCATTCATTAAAAGTGAAAATGAGTGAAGCACATAAGATTAAAGCTAAGATTGTTATCGTCATTGGTCAAAAAGTAATCTGAAAAAAACAGTATAGTATAAAGTGAATAAACAATGCTACAGAAGGAAACAATTCTGAGTTTACAGACAAACATTCTAAACATTATCTATTAATTCATAAGAGGTTAGTATGGCAATTAAAATTGCTGCATTTATAGTTCTATGTACTTTGTTTTCGTGTAAGTCGTATTTAATATTTAATACTATAAATAAACTACACAAAGGTATGACAAAGGAAGCCGTTTTAAAGGTATTAGAAGATAAACCTGTCAAAGAGTTTACTGTAACTGTAAATGGTCAAACTTATGATGTCTATGACTTTGAAGTAAAAACTTATAGTAATTTAGTCGGGATGTCTGGAGGCACTAATTCTTTTCCACTGTATCAAGACAATATAGATGATTACTATCTTCTTTACTTCAATGGTAAACTAAGGTACTGGGGTACTCTTGTAGAATACAGTGAAACGGAAGATTACGAAATTTCAGTTATCTCTAAGGAGCTATATAATAAAGTGAATTTACTAAATAATGTGAAATAAGAATCATTGATTATTAAAAACCAGGTTAGGATATTTCATGAATAAAATCATATGTATATTGTTTTGTACAATATCGTTACTCTCATGTTTTTCAAATCCCAAAATTTCAATATATGAATTAAAAGAGTTACAAAAGGGTATGGCATACTCTGAAGTTGTAAGCAGAGTAAGAAAAAAACCTGTAAACGAATTTGAAATTAGACTAAACTCTTCACCGTCAAATAAATATTTTATTCTAGTGTATGAAATTCAAGGTAGCCAAGGTTTTCTTGGTGTGGGGCGTGGATATGATTCTGATTACTTTGCTGTATTTAAAAATGATACTCTGATGTACATGGGTTATCCATTTGACATGAACAGACACCCCGATGCAACGCTCAATGAAATTGGAAGAACAGCAGTTGCTGAATATGAAAAGATAAAATAAACAAACTTATTGCGATGGTGGCTCTTGTTAAAGAGCCACTGTTATTTTTCAAGAGGTATAATCTCAATAATTGCACTTCTATTATATTGTCTGCCTTCCGGTAAAGTACTGCTGATTATTGAATATGTTTTATCATCACCAAAAGGAACTACTTGAATATCGCATATCACAGAACGTTTTTTGAGTTCTTTTTGAAGAATATCACGCACATATTCAGCACGTTTTTTTGATAAAGCATAAATTTGTTTGCTGTCGCCTTCGCTATCTGCATGACCATGTATAATGATTTTTTCTCCCGAAACAATCATGGCTCCTATTTTATTTTTAATATAATTCTCATCCGAAGATTGCAGCAATGATTCTTTTTCATTGAACAATACCGTAAATCGTTTCGCTGTTTTTTCTAATCGTTTCCGGTCAAGTTTAAATTCTTTCTCTGCGGTTTGAATGCTTCCATCTTTTTTCGTAGCAGTTACCGTTGCATTAAAATAACCTTCCAATTTTGTTCCCAAAAGAATAGTAGGCTCTATTCTTTGTGCCAACGTTGTGAATGGTCCGAATGACATATCAAATTTTTCACCAAGAACACGCATTTTCCAAGACGCAATACTGTCACGTGCCTCTAAACTGACAAGAATATCATTGTCGAAGGGTGAATTCTCCATCATTTTTAACAGAACAGGTGCGGTGGCGGTGGGTAATCCGGGTTCAATTTCGACCCTGCGCGTATCTTGTGTTATTCTTTGCTTTTGTCCTTGATTGTCTTGCATTCCCGACTCAATAAATATTCTGTTTGGATCTATCCCATGACTATTCACATAATAGTCTTTTATGTTTTTTCCCATTATCAAAGACTCATCAGCCGTAATTCCATAGCCAACTAATTTTAATGTTAAAGAAGGGTTGCTGCGCAATCGAGATGCATAGACATTCAAAATATGATAATAGGCATTTGATTGTGCAGAAATGCGCCCCTGTCGGTTAATACCCGAACTGTAATTGACATTTTCAATATTTTTTTCATCGAATCTTTTGGCAGTTTCTGCACCTAATTGCGAATATCGAGCCGGTATTTTTGATGAACCCGCATCAAAGAACACGGTATTACTTAATGGGAAATATTCCTCAGTCGGACGTGTTACAATAGTACCCCGTTCAGGAAGAGAAAAAGACAAGCCAATAAACGGATTTTGACGCGGCGGCTCAGGTTCATAGACGGGTTCAGTACCGAAAGAAAATGCAATCGAAGCTCCCACCCTAAGCGATATTGTTGATAAAACATCCGTCAATGGATTTTGCCCTTGCCCCGCATTTGCCGACCTCTGATTAAAAAGCCAACTGCCCTCAATAAATGGTATAGCATGCCACTGATTTCTTTTATCTAAGCTAAATCTATAATTCGTCCCCAATGCAAACCCAAACGACAATGTTGGTATATCGGTAAGTTCCCTTCCGGCAATTCGAACGGGTGGTCTTGCATTTTCTTGGACATATTCAAATGATGACGAAGTATTCAGTGCAAGAATCGGACGGAATTGTAAACCCACATTCTTCATAATCGCATATTCTATAAGCGGCTCAAACGTGAGATAATTGATATAAAGATTGATATTCGGTTGCTCCGCTAAAGAATAATCCACAAGATTGCTCCGGCGACTGTCTAATCCCAAACGCCCGCCCACTCTCAAACGTTCATTCAGCGGAAACAAATAGGATAAACCGCCCGTCGCCGCTTCTCCCCCACCGTCAATAAAACGGAATGTCACAAAATTACTCGATGGCAATGGTGGTTCAAGCCCAAAACTCTGATACCCGGCTCCCGTCCAATTGTACTGATAACCGCCATCAAAACGCAGCTCCTTGTGAAGATTTTGCGCAAACACACCCACCGTACACAATGATTGAATTGCTAAAAGGAAAATTATACTCTGTTTTTTCATAGTCATATTGCTCTTTCTTGTAGTGACTGCAAAAATGCCATATAATCAAGACATATCACACTTTCGCTACAATGACACTCAATGCCTGCCTTTTCTCAAAATTATTGACATTGTCATTGTAATTTTGCACTTGATGAAGCAAACAAGACGTTTTGGACTCTTCAACTAATGTACATATCTTTACGTCTCACAACATGAATATTATGTCGGAAATCGCTTAATCATATAGTTTGACTAATCCAAAAACACATTTATGTCAGCACGAAAAGCAAGTAATACAAAACTGATTACAAAAGAGATATTACTTGTCTTCTTAGCTGCAATACTCATCACAGGTTGTGGTCCAACAACTATAGGGCTTAAAACCGGAGCAGATATTCCACTCCATACAACAAAAACTTCCTATGTACTTAATAATGAATCTCGTAGTCTAGGAATTGTAATTGGTGGCGTATTTGATCAATCCTTCTCTCAATACTTCGGAATACTGTTTGAGCCCGGTATTTCGACAAGATTAACCGATCAATATACAATCACTGCCAAAGGTAGCAACCCAGAAAAAACCGATATGACCATCACGCATGAATATTCTTATGCGCAATTACCTCTATTACTTCGGTTTTCTCTCCCCATCGAAGGCAGTTCGTTCAAACCGTTTGCTGCTATTGGTCTTCGGTATTTGATTGGCTATTCAGAAAATGTCAGCTCAAAGTCAACCACATATTTGAACAACATGCCATACTTATACCTTAACCAAACTAATCCTCAAGTAAACACTTTAACATCCATAGACCCTACACTATGCTTGGGCATGGACTTTCAAACTTCTAAATCTGTCACAGTTCGATTAGATTCGCGTCTTCATGCTACTCCCTATGACACAGAACAATATTCAATCATTGGCTCGACAACCTCAATCGAAAAGAATACTGTCATTCCTGTCATATCGTCAATTACGCACCTTTCATTCTCATTTTCAATGTTAGCGAGGCTGTAATTGAGCTTGATTCTGTCATTTTGGTTAAATCTATTCTTTAGCACTATATGTAAAGAATATCATGAGCAAAAACACAAGCTCGGTTATAATGGCAATAATCTTGATGCTTATCTCGCGGTTAGTTCTGTTGGAGTAAGCAGCAAAAGGGCTCTCGAAAAAGTTGAACAACAACACAAAATGCTACAACATTTCATTCATACGAAAAGAAATGGTGACTCTATACAATTGCCACACATTAGCAATCAAGTACGGCTTGACCATAATTCGTATGAAACACCGATACTACTTAGTATTTTTGCATTAAATTCAACAGAAACGAGCAAAGGATTTCTAACAATTATTTGTCGGATATTCACACGAAATAGATTATATCACACTCACAAAATACAAACAGGCGGAACGGTAGCCGCCGATTATTTCATTTTTTTATAGGTTACTTTTATGGCTTTTGACATTTCCATGATTCGCAAAGTCTATGACGGCTTAGCTCAACGTGTGGCGGAAACACGTACTCTTGTAGCAAGACCGTTAACTCTTGCCGAAAAAATCCTCTATGCACACATTGACGGGACTCCCGCGCAATTACAAAACGTTCCCGCTCGCGGACAAGCATACGTTGATTTTCTGCCCGACCGAGTCGCAATGCAAGATGCAACTGCCCAAATGGCTTTACTACAATTCATGAGCGCTGGCATACCCAAAGTTGCCGTGCCGTCAACCGTTCACTGCGACCACCTCATCAGAGCAGAACACGGAGCCCAATCAGACCTTGCTAACTCCTTAATCGAAAACGACGAAGTCTTCAACTTCCTTGGCTCGGTCTCCAACAAATACGGCATCGGATTCTGGAAACCCGGCGCGGGCATCATCCACCAAGTAGTTCTCGAAAACTACGCATTCCCCGGCGGCATGATGATTGGCACCGACTCACATACACCCAATGCCGGCGGTCTCGGGATGATTGCCATCGGTGTCGGCGGCGCAGACGCAGTGGATGTCATGGCAGGATTGCCATGGGAACTCAAAATGCCTAAACTCATCGGCGTAAAACTCACCGGAAAAATGAATGGTTGGACATCAGCAAAAGACGTCATACTCAAACTCGCAGGCATACTCACCGTCAAAGGCGGCACAGGTGCCATCGTCGAATACTTCGGCGAAGGATGCGCATCATTCAGCGCAACAGGCAAAGGTACAATATGCAACATGGGTGCCGAAATCGGAGCCACAACATCCATCTTCCCCTTCGACGAATCCATGGCACGCTACCTCGAATCAACAGACCGCGCCGACGTCGCTGACCTTGCTCGCCAAGTTGCCGAACACCTCCGCGCAGACGACGAAGTCATCGCCAACCCCGAAGAATACTATGACCAAGTAATCCATATAGACCTCACATCGCTCGAACCGCATATCAACGGTCCATTCACACCCGACCGCGCAATGCCAATCAGCGAATTTGTCCAAGCAGTAAAACAAAACAACTGGCCCGCAGAGCTCCGCGTCGGACTCATCGGTTCATGCACCAACTCAAGTTACGAAGACATGAGCCGCGTAGCCGAAATAGCAGACTATGCAGCCCAACAAGGACTCAAAACAAAAAGCGAATTCACCATCACACCCGGCTCAGAGCAAGTACGAGCTACCATAGAACGTGACGGCATACTCGCAAAACTCGAATCCGTCGGCGGCACCGTCCTTGCCAATGCCTGC
>JAFLBY010000146.1 GCA_017302855.1 Candidatus Kapaibacterium sp. | reverse complement strand
AATCCTATGAAAAAAATAATTAATTTCACTTCACAACGATTACAGTTCCATTGAATATATTAACACCATCAGAAATTTGCAGATGATAAACACCCGGAGCTATAGACGCTAAATTGGGTATTTCAATGGTATGAAGGGAATTATCATAATAAAAGGAGGAGAGATTGATAATTTCACCGGTCATTGATGTAAATTTGACACGTATATCATTGTTAAGTAATTGTGATTCCTGCAAATAGACTGTAAAGCTATTACGAATGGGATGTGGTGCAATCGAAAAGGAATTCTTAGTAGTCATATCACTGATAGAAGCAAGCGGCTCAAGATAATTCCACACTGATATTGTACTGTCCACCGAAAATTGACCTTGCTTAAATGCATCTGCAATCCAGATTCTATCGCCTACTTTGGCAAGCCCTTCCGGTTTACCATGAGAATTAAATTTTTCGATTATTTTTTTTGATTCTAAGGAAATTCTTCTCACATCACCTTCAAATGTTGTGACAAATAATTCATTACCTATTTTTATTGCTTCACGAGGACCATTAAATCCGGCAGTTTCAGTAGAGATTGTATCAAAAATCTTTTTTGTTTTAAGATCCACAATCACAATATTATGAGAACCATTTACTGTAGCATACGCATAATCTCCGTCCACAAAAACATGATTACCCGTATTACCGAGTAGAACAGAATCTACCAAAGTTTTTTCTGCGGTTAATGTCCATATATGCAGCCAAGAAGAATTTGAGCCGAATAATCCTTCATTAAGAACAATAATTCCACGATTATTATTATCTACATCATAAAATTCGGTTTGTCGAACATTGATGCCGGCATTTAGTTGAACGGTTGTATCACCGTTTTCAAGATTGTAGAGTATTACTTTTCCGGCATCTGTGAAATTAGGTCGAAGAGCCATAGCAAGAACAGTTCCCGACTTATTTAACGATAAGCCGGATGATGTTTTCGGATAAACAATACCTAAGTCCTCTTGATTCATTGCATTAAATTTTCTCACTGTGGACTTATCATTACAATACATAATGTTTTTTTCGATGTCGAGCGTGGCACTCATAACATAATCAGTGCCGTACCATTCAAACTCTTTTGAAGAAAGTATTGCACCATTTTTTGCATCCATAATATACCATGATGCAGGTGAATCACTTTCTTCTCGCATACCATTAAAATTCACATCCGTTAAAGCACAAAACACATGCACTTTATCATTATGAGGGATAATTTTGACAGGCTGTTTTCCTGTAGAAATAACTTTTTCCGGTTGTGAATAACCTTGGGTAACAGCAAAAAAGCACATAGCCACTATGCAAGTGGAAAAACGTAAAAAGGACATAAAAATACTCCTAAACCTTTGCCAAATAAAGGTTGGAATGAATAAAAAAAGGATGGGAAAATCGAAGAGGAGATGCACACACTTATCTTTGTGCAGCATACGTACTTGTTTTCCTCATCAGCATCTGTTGGCGCAGATGTGTTTGCACAATGCAATAACAATTGATGAGTATAAAGGCAGGTCTTCCGGCTTCGGAGTCATTCTCACCATTTGCCTTCCCAAGTAAACTCAGTGGCGTAAATAAATGGTTTGTCGTCCGTTACGGCGGCGCAACCGCGTGGGATTTTCACCCTTCTTCCCTATTATCTTCCCCTTATGAAGGAGAAGCACCGTTTATAGTCGCTGCGAAAATACGAATAATCGCTGATTCAGCAATTCAACAGCTAAATCCCTTTGAACAGAAGAGAAAATTTCGGCACACTTATGTGATAGCATCTTTGATCTACAGTATCTTGTAGATTACTCTCTCAACAAGGACTAATCGTCGAACAATTATCACAAAAAAAGCGAAAGTAACATTCTACCTTCGCCTCTTTGTTCACACTATCTATTAAACATTTATTCAATAGTCATTATTTTTTCTCAATAGACTTACCATTGATAATTGCATGATGTAACATATATCTGCCTCGGAAAAAAGAAGTTTGGACTAATCCAATATTTTCAGCATAATCGTCTGCGGATGCACCATCAAACATGGTAGCAGGAGCAATCGTTGATGTTACAGTAAATATTCCGGCAGGTACTGTTATAATTTCACCGCGTGCTGTGACATAATATCTGTATTGATCATTGTTTGGTTCTTCTGACCCAAAATCAATGACAACTCGTTCTTCTTTCTTTTCTTCATCGTACTGATACACTTTATCGCCTTCTGTTCTGTAATATCTCGGAATTATAGCATAGCGATAAATGTTACTCGATTGTTCAACAACAAAATATTTTTTATTATTTATTGTTTCTACATCACGAACATTCAAATTCATGATTCCTACTTGATCATCTGTTGTAGTAAAAACCCAAGAATTGCCGATATGTAATGGAAAAAATTTTTCGGCTACGCTTGCCCTCGGATTTTCACCTCCGTCGGGTGGTAATACATCTTCGGTTCTACAACCTGTTAACAAAGTCATTATTGTAATGACACAAAGAAAAATTTTCATAAATAACCTGCAGTGATAGTTATAATAATTATGTTGTGATTAAAATTCTATTGCAAATGAACAAAGTCCGCCAAATGTTGTAACACTTTTCCAAGAATTATCAATGGAGCTTCGATAGATTAAACCTGTATTTTCTATACCTATTGTTCCGACAAATTGTGGTGAAAAACGCATCATGACACCAATACCCAGTTTACCGAAAGGACCCGACTCTGCACCTCCTAATGTAAGTCGTGTTGTTGGTTCTATTCCATCAACAATATTCCCTAATCGTCTCTCAATGACTGCTCCAAACCAATGCTGTATTGTCGGTATTGTTTCTGTGGCTGTTTCTGTATCGCGAGTAGCTCCTTTATTTGCCGAAACTCCAAACAAATCTCCATCATTTGCTGTGGCTGAATTATTCACCAAATTTACCATATTTTCGCGACCGGCGGCAAGTCCAATCCATGTCTTCTCTTGTAACTTCATCATACCTGCTAAAGACACATTTGGCGAGCTTGCACTAACGTTCATCGCTCCTCGAGCTTCAACAAAATACTGTGATAAAAACCGTTGCGTATTATTTGTTTCATTCGGTTGTGACAATTGTAGAGCGGAACGGTTAACTATACTTTGTAATGACACATCTTTTTTATTGAATGCATCAGATTCGTCTGCTATTACTTTAGTAGCATCATTAGTTGTGGGTTGAGTACTGACAATAGATTTATCTGTGGATAATGCCAAATCTTGCTGTATTAGATTGTTTGAAAATTCTTGGGAAACTGTGGATGATTTTATTGCTTTGTAATTTATAGACTTAAATTTACGTTGTGATTGTTCATTCTGTAATTCGTTTGGATTATTGTTCATCTTTGGAGAAATTTTTTCTTTATCACCACTCTGAACAATTTTATCAACAGGAATTTGTTTTGTATTGATTTGTGCCACATTCTTAAGTTCTTTATCGTTATCATACAAAGAATATGCGCCAAGAACACAAACAATTGCTGCGGCAGAACTGATTGTTTTCATATTAAGAAAAAACATCGCAACTCTTTTCTTCTTTTTTTCACCGAAGCCTGCTCTTGCAAATAATTGAGCGTCACATTCTTCGGAAGGAATAGCAGCAGGAATCTCATTCAATAATCTATGGACTAATAATGTTTGCTTAAATTCAGATTGCAATTCTGCATTGGATGCAATGGCATCGAACAAATATTGCTCCTCCGTTTCGGAAAGTTCTCCGTCAGCAAACAAGGTCATCAATTCATGTATGGAGTACTGGTTTTTCATTGATTAATCCTGTAATTCTTCAAAATAGGGAGCAAGTAAACCGCGCAGCTTTGTTTTTGCTCTTACTATGCGGTTGCGAACTGTTGTAATAGGGTTGCCGGTAACTTCGGAAATTTGCTGGTACGACATCCCTGAATGCACTTGCAACCAGACAGCTTCTTTGTATTCATCACTAAGCAAATCCATCGCTGATTCTATAGCTCTTTTCAAATCGTGGTTTGTATGCATTGATTCCACTGAAGTCGGCATCGGAATTTCATTCACGTCTTCTATATGAATGCTGTGTTTTTCATGGCTGTCTTTGTAATTCAGACATAAATTACGTGCTATGGTCATAAGATAACCCAATACATTATGCATGGAGCGATCACGATGTGCACTGGTCAAAAAGCGTAAGAACGTTTCTTGAAGCATATCATCAGCTGCATCATGCCCTACAATCTTACGACAATATCCATAAATCCTTGACTTATGACGTGCATACAACTCGCGAAATGCCTGCTCCTTCTTTACCGGATCGCAAAGATGAGAATAGATTTCTTCATCTGAAATATCTATGTAATGAGTATTTTTTTTCATGGTTTGCAATCACTTGATGCTTGTATAAACAACTAAACCTGCTCTTTGTTTCATCATAAATCATATAATTCTTCCCATGAAACATACTATCTGTACGTCAAGTCAGACGAACTTCGTAATTTTCAATAGAAAATTGAGATTTTCACATATTTTATCACAAACTATTCTCTATTATGATGGCAAAAATGAAACGTCCGGCACTCCTTGCGCTCTTATGTTGTGTGTTTATCGGCATGCAAGGTTGCAAACAATTAGGTGACATCGGCGGAGCACTTACCAACCTGCAAAGATTAAAATTCAAACTTGAAAATGTCAATGGTTTTCAGCTCTCAGGCATAGGGCTTTCCAATAAATCTAAACTTTCCGATTTTTCTATCACCGATGGCTTATCACTTGCTAACTCCTTTCGTACCAACAGATTTCCCGCATCCTTTACCTTAAATGTCGCAGCGATGAACCCCAATGACGGCAAAGGTGGCTCGCGGGCATCCAATGCCACATTACAAGGGCTTGAATGGCGTTTACTCATTGACGATGTTCCGACAATTATAGGCAATATAGACAAACCGATTGTCATACCGGGCACGGGGCAACAAGAAATCATCCCGCTCACGATTTCACTTGATCTCTATGAATTTTTCGGTAAAAAAGGATATGAGCAGGTTGTGGACTTAGCTCTTGCCATCGGTGGCGCTAAAGGTAGTGCCGGCAGATTGAAACTTGATGCCAAACCGACAGTCTCCACTGCATTTGGTGCTATGACCTATCCGGGACGTATTACTATTATTGACAAAGAATTTCGTAATTAATTCTTATGAGCACGCTCGAATTATTTTTGGTTGGTTTGTATGGGATGGGTACTGCATTGTGCTCATTGTTCTCTGCCTCATTAACGGGCATGACGAATATATTTCTCGATACTCTTGGTACAGTACACCCACGCACCGCAAAACGATTGAAACGACTGAAAAGCAATCATCTCGAAGGTATGTCATCTCTGTTTATCTATGATGTGACTTTTGTTGTGCTTGGAGCAATGACTGCAATTTCATGGTCTCAAGAATCTAATGGAACATGGACATCTTTGTTTCTATCAACAGCTCTGTATTTAACGATTATGGTGCTCATCAAAACCATGTTCTACTCAATCGGCTTACGGTATGCAGAGCGTCTGGCAGTGGCGGCGGGAAGAGTAATCGGCTTTACGGCAATCAGCACAAAACCACTGAATATTATACTAACTCTCATCAAAAGTAAAATTATTCCTCCACCTGATGAAGAAAGTTCACGCGAAGAGTTTGATGCATTGGTGGATGAAGCCCGCGATGAAGGCACCTTGGATGATGATGAATATCGTTTACTGAAAAATATCATGAATATCAGCGAAGTCATGACCTCAGACGTGATGACTCCACGCACGGTCGTTTTCGGTTGCGATGCCGCTACCACAGTAGAGAAAGCAGCTGCCATGCCCGAGTTGCAAATGTTTTCACGTTTTCCTCTTTGGGAAAATAATGACTCTGACAATATAATCGGCTATGCAATCACGCGCGATGTTCTTAAATCTGCACTCGAAGGTAAACACTCCATGCAGTTACATGAATTGGTCAGAGAAGTATATTTCATTCCCGAAAATGCTCCCCTTGCCAAAGCTCTTGAACAATTCCTCAAACGAAGACAGCATCTTTTTGTCGTTGTGGACGAATACGGAGGCGTGGAAGGACTTATCACAATGGAAGATGTCATGGAAGCTATTCTCGGCACTGAGATTGTTGATGAAAATGATAGAATTATTGATTTACGCGAACTTGCAAAAAGCAGACGCGATAAACGTATTGCTCAATTTCAATTTACAGAACCCCAAAATGCTGAACAAGAAACACTAATACACAATAATTTGTAATTATCACTTTATCCATACAACAGTATGTCACATACACTGGCTAAACATATACTTGCTGCGGAAGAATCCCAAACGCTTGCTATTGCTAACAGAGCGAAAGCTATGAAATCACAAGGGATTGATGTGGTATCACTTTCAACCGGTGAACCAGATTTTCCCACACCCGATTGCGCAAAACAAGCTGCATATAATGCAATAGCACACAATTTTACGCACTATACCGATTCCAATGGAATAAAAGAATTACGTGATGCCGTTGCAGAAAAATTCCGCACTGAAAACGGTATTTCTTTGGCGAATGCAGACAATATTCTCATCACCACGGGCGCAAAACAAGCATTAGTGAATACTCTCGCTGCCATCTGTAATGAAGGCGATGAAGTGATTATTTTTTCGCCGTTTTGGGTAAGTTATCCGGCAATGGTAACCATGACCGGAGCCACACCAATCATCATAAAAACATTGGCAGAGCATGATTTTAAGCCCACGCCGGAACAATTACGCGATGCTCTCACGCCTCAAACAAAATGTGTTATTTTCAATAGCCCGAACAATCCAACGGGGATGATGCTTACACGTGAAGAAATGGGACAACTCCTTGCCGTTCTCGAAAACCATGATTGCTATATACTTAGCGATGAAATTTATGAAAAGCTCACTTTAGGACGCATTGATCATTGCAGCCCGGGCTCTTTTCCGTCTGTGGCAGCGCGAGTATGTACCGTCAACGGTGTCTCCAAAGCATTTGCAATGACCGGATGGCGCATCGGATTTCTTCATGCTCCACCCGAAGTATGGAAACAAGCATCCAAAGTGCAAGGCCAAGTTACCTCCCACCCATCGTCAATTGCACAAAAAGCAGCACTCGGAGCCATGCTCGGCGCACAACACGATGTACAAACTATGCGAGAGGTGTTTTGCAAACGTAAAGAACTTATTTGCCGATTGATGTCCGCAATTCCGGCAATTGCCTTTGCTGAACCGCAAGGTGCATTTTATGTGTGGGCAGATATATCACGCATATTAACGAAAGAAATTCCAAGCTCTGCGGCATTCTGTGAGAAATTACTTGCCGATTATCATCTTGCTTTAGTTCCGGGCGAAGCCTTTGGCGAACAAGGATATATTCGCTTATCTTTTGCTGCAAGTGACGAAGTCATTACAAGAGCAATAGAAAGACTCGCCGCCATGGTGAATGATATGATGGCGTAAATAATCATTATATAGCATCAACAATTTCACTATATGTCTATTCTTACTCTGAAATGTTTTCTTTTTATATTGCATTAAATTCTAAGGACTTCGTAATTAATGATTGATAGACCAAATATAGTAGTTGTTTGCGGAAGAAACAAGAAACGCAGCAGAACTGCTGAGTATATCTTCAAAAATGATAGACGTTTTAATATTCGATCAGTAGGGCTAAGTCCACATAGCGTCAGAAAAATTTCAGAAAATGACATACATTGGGCGGATCTCATTTTTGTTATGGAAACTGATCAACGGTCAAAAATAAAAGACCTCTATAGACATATTGAATTGCCTATGATTGACATACTCAATATTCCCGATGACTATGAGTTTATGGATGATGAATTAGTTGATTTACTTACAGATAAAATTAATTATACACTTAACAAGGTCTATAAACTCTGATAATGCGATAAATATAGAGTGTTGTTTGTGGCGTAATAAGTAATGATACTATGCTTTGGTAAAAAAAGAATGTTACATTGTAAACCAATACAATGAAATACCAACTTTACATTGTTTGTGGCTATTTTCATGATTGATTTCGTTGACTTTTAGAGATGTGAACTCCGGTTAATCTAAAACCATGACGTCTAATATAGTATAATGTACACAAAGTAAAGTTTAGTATAAATCAAGATAGTTTTAAGACAAATATTATGTTACAACAAACAAAAAAGTGACAAAGTTGTACATATTACGAATAATAAAAGTATTAAATATACACCGTACAAATGTCAGATAATGTAAGAAACGTCAATTACTAAACCTATATGTCAACCTCAACAGAAAAAGCAAAGAAATTACTGTCCCTCCTTTCCAAAATAACGCCATTCGAAAAAGTATTGGATAATGTAGTACAGGACACGTCACAAGATATAAAAGATATTCCTCCAATTCCTCATCCAATTTTGTGGAGTCAAGAGGCAATGAAAAAACGACAATCATATATCAAGCAACTGACAGGACTTGCTCTACCCTATCTTACCGGTGAAATTCCCATCCCTGATTCTGAATTATACAGAGGAAATATTGAGCAACAGATTGGTTACACGCAGATTCCAACAGGTATAATTGGTCCGCTTCTTGTAAAGGGAACATTGGCGCAAGGAAATTTTTATGTACCACTCGCTACTACCGAAGGTGCACTGGTAGCATCGTATAACCGAGGTGCAAAAGCAACTGCAATGTGCGGTGGAATTGTTTCTGTATGCTTAACAGAAGGAATACAGCGTGCCCCTTTATTCAAATTTAGGACTCTCCAAGAAGTTGGGAAATTTATGCAGTGGACATTAGGACAAACAGCTACCTTTAAAGAAATCGTCACACAACACAGTAATCATGCGCAATTAGAAGACATGAAAATTAATATGGAAGGAAATCATGTTGTCATAGTGTTCGAATTTTACACCGGTGAGGCAGCG
>JAFLBY010000145.1 GCA_017302855.1 Candidatus Kapaibacterium sp. | reverse complement strand
ATGCACCGTAATGCGACACATGATGATAAAGAGCGCTATCAAACTGTGTATGCTGTGTCGGAAGGGTCGGTTGCTGCTCCAACAGCCGGGCTCCATTTTACTGAACGAGTGTTTGACACATTGCGTGAAAAATATTGTGCATTTGCCGATGTCACTTTGCATGTGGGTTTAGGAACATTCAAACCCATCAACACCGATACACTCGAAAATTTTACCATGCATAATGAACGTTTTGAGGTGTCATTAGCTTCAATACGAAAAATTAGGCGTTCCTTAGAACAAAAACGTACTATGATAAGTGTTGGAACAACATCTATGCGGACAATCGAATCATTGTATTGGTACGGAATATCTCTATTGCAAAAAAAAAGAAAGTACTCACCTGAAATTCCTGCATTTGTGGAACAATGGGAACCTTATGGGATGCAAGGAGAAAAACCGCATCCATTAGAGGTATTTCAGGCATTGGAACATATCCTTGAATCACATCAACAACAAAGTATTGTCGGCACAACAGAAATCATCATTGTTCCCGGTTATACTTTTTCAATTTTTGATGGATTGATAACGAATTTTCATCAACCCGAAAGCACATTGATGTTACTTGTTGCTGCGTTCGTTGGCGAATATTGGCGTGAGATATATCAAACAGCAATGGAAGAAGAATACCGTTTTCTTAGCTATGGTGATTCATCATTATTATTAAAAAATTAGAAATTCATTTAACTATAAGGAGTATAATATGCACGTCAGTTCAGGCGGTGGTAATGCCGAAAAAGAAAAAGCAACAAAAAACGCGCTCTATGCCGGTATTGCAGATACAGGCGTAACGCTGTCGGCATTGTTATTTTCAAGTTCATCTGTTTTATTAGCCGATTTTTTAAAAACAACACTTGAGGGCGTAGCCGTCTTACTTGCTTGGTTGTCTTTACGTCGAATTATTTATGGGCGCAATCAGGAGTTCGATTATGGAATAGGAAAATTGGAAAGTTTATCAAGTGTCTTTGTCGGCGTACTCATGGCTCTTGCAGTCTTAATTATTGTCGGTAATTCAATAAAAAACATTCTTAATCCCGGTCATGTCGAAGGAATTGGTTTATATATAAGTGGGGTCGCTCAAATTGTTTTTGGTGTGATTAATACGAAAATGGCTTTAAATTCACGACGCATCGCAAAAGTATCTCCTTCGCCAATTATTACTGCACAACAACAGCTCTTTACTACACGTGCATTCGGTAATATTTTTATATTATTGTCATTAAGTCTCAGTATGTTGCTCCATGATTATTCTTGGTCATCATATATTGACCCTGTTGCATCATTAGTGATTGCGGGTTTTATTGGTTTTAGTGCCATGGGTGTATTTACCGATTCCTTCAATGATTTATTAGATAAAACGCTTGATGAAGAGTATCAGATGATAATTTTGCGTGAATTAGCATTGCATTTTGATGAATACGAAGATTTACACGGAATTCGTTCCCGCCGCTCGGGAAGTCATGTGTTTATTGAAATATTTTTGGAATGTGATACAGATAAAAAAGTAGGAGATATTCAGTCTTTTATGGATACATTACGCAAAGATTTGGAAAGTAAAATTGCAAATAGCCGTGTTATTATAGGTTTATCGCAGGAACGAGTAAAGTAATGGGTAATTTTGTTCATCACAATATCGGCGGTATTATTGCCGGTACAAGTTGTGGTGTCATTGGATATATGTACGCTTCGATACCCTTGTCGGATTCTATTTCGGCAGGGGTATTGTGTTATATTAGTTCACTGTTACCCGATATAGACAGTCCAGTAAGTAAACCGGCAGAGTTCATCGTCAATGTATGCAGTGCATTAGTTCCTGCATTATTGTTTTCTTATTTTTCTGATTATCATTTGCGTCCTTCATCGTACATTACTCTTGCTATGGTGGGATATTTAGCTACGGGTTTTCTCATTAAACAAATTATTCGGAGAATTACAGTTCACAGAGGAATAATACATAGTATTCCCATGGCTGTTTTGTGGGGTGCAACTGTGTTTATTCTTTTAAGAAAAGAGGATACTTTTATACAAAACAGTATGACTTTATCGGCAATTGCCGGGTTTGTTGTCCATCTGTTGATTGATGAATTATTTTCCGTAGTTGATATCAGTGGTGGTACCTTTATGCCTAAAAGGTCATTCGGCACAGCTCTGAAATTAACCGGAATGTCCGGTATCTCTACTGTGCTTATGTATGTTTTCCTCTCTGTTATTCTATGGTATTGTTTTGTTATTCTCCCTTAACATTTTATTTGTGTTAGAAAAGTAACTTCTATTGTGCAACAGGTAGTTTGATTATTGCAAAGTCATAATTTTTTCACAATATTGTCTATATGATGAATTTGGTAAAGAAATAATATGACGCATTAATTCTTCTTCGTTAATATATTTCATTAAAAAAGCAATTTCTTCCAGACAAGCAATTTTCATACCTTGTCTTTTTTCAATAGCATGAATGAATGTTCCGGCTTCGAGCAAACTTTCGGGCGTCCCTGTGTCAAGCCATGCAATACCTCTGCCCATAATTTCCACCTGTAGCGTGTTTTGCTGTAAGTAGGCATTGTGAATATCGGTTATTTCTAATTCTCCTCTTGGGCTTGGCTTCACATTTTTGGCAATATTGACTACGTCAGAAGAAAAGACATATAAACCCGGAATGGCATAGTGTGATTTAGGCTGTTTGGGCTTTTCTTCTATGGAAAGTACTTTACCATTGTCTCCGAATTCTACAACGCCATATCGTTCCGGATCGGTTACTTGATAGCCAAAAATGGTACCACCAATGTTATACTCTAAAGCATTGCGCAAGAAATCCAATTTACCATAAAATACATTGTCGCCAAGAATAAGACATACTTGGTTATTGTTGATAAATTCTTCACCAATGATGAAGGCTTCTGCCAGTCCTCGGGGAGCGGTCTGAATTGCGTATTTGAGAGAGATACCCCATTGGGAACCATCGCCGAGGAGTTTTTGGAATAATGGCATATCATGGGGTGTAGTGATGAGGAGTATGTCGCGAATGCCCCCAAGCATGAGTGTTGCCAATGGATAATAGATAAGAGGTTTATCGTAAATGGGCTGTAACTGTTTGCTGCAAATGGTGGAAAGGGGATACAGACGGCTGCCACTGCCCCCGGCAAGCACTATTCCTTTGGTTGGCTTCATAAGATTCCATTTCAAAATATTTTTATGAGTACAAAAATACCGGTGTTTGTCTCAACGTCGGAAATCATAATATTTTTATCATGGTGAAATATGGTATCGCAGGAGCGTACAATTGTGTTTTTTGATGGTGTCTGCGGCTTATGCAACTCTATGGTTGATTGGCTTATACGAGCCGATCGTCACCGTCATTTGTTCTTTGCTCCCTTGCAAGGTATCACTGCACAAGAACATGGCATTCGCCTTCCTGCGGATAGAGATCCGGATACTATCATCTGCTATACATCAAGCAAACAGTATGAACGTTCTGAGGCAATTTTGCACATTGTGCGGCGGCTTGGTTTACCCTATTCACTTCTTTGTATTTTTGTGCTCATTCCTCGACCATTGCGAGACATTGTTTACAATACGCTTGCAAAATACCGTTACAGGTTATTCGGCAAAAAGGAGAGTTGCCGATTACCTTTGCCGGAGGAAAAACAATATTTTTTACCATAAATTTCGAAGCGTATGTCAATAATAGGAAAGTCACTGACACTTACAATAGCCAATGATGTACAATTTTTGCCCATCGTGTTGGGTGGCGTTCATCAAATGGCTAAAATTCAAGGATTTACACACGAGGATATCAGTAGAATTGAATTGGGGGCAGAGGAAGCGGTCGTGAATGTAATAAAGCATGCTTTCCCTGCCGGTACAACAGAGTACTTTTCCGTTGTTATTACACCGGAATCTCTTGGTTTACGAATCACAATTTTTGATCAAGGTATGCCTTTTGATCCTGAACAGCTACCGGCATATTTACCTGATGAAGTCGCCTCAACAATGACATCACGTGGCTTGGGTGTCTTTCTGATTCGAAAATTTATTGATGAAGTATCATTTCATAATCTCGGCAGAAAGGGACATGAGACGGTATTGTTCAAATATCTGCATCGTGAAAATATTTCAGAGATGTTGGCTTATGATGAAAAGCAGCAAGCAGAGCATGAACGTACTGAAGATGAATTGCCTAAAGGTTCAGTGAGTTATGATGTGCGTCGGATGAAGCCAGTCGAAGCGATTGAGGTATCGAAATGTGCATATAGTTCTTATGGATATGCTTATGTTTATGAGAATATCTACTATCCGGAGCGTGTTCGTGAATTGAACGAAAATGATAATTTGATTTCTTTTGTGGCTGTTTCTGATGCAAGTGAAGTGATGGGGCATTCTGCTTTAGTTCCTTCCCATGACGATACCGGCATTGCTGAAATGGGGGTTAGTTTTGTTAAACCTCGTTATCGTGGGCAAGGGTGCCTGAAAGCGTTGTCAGAGGCACGATTGCAAGAAGGAGCGCGGCGCGGACTGACCGGCGTGTATATGCAAGCGGTGTCCACCCACCCATTTTCTCAAAAGCCGGCTCATGCAAATGGTTTTTCCGATACCGCATTGATGCTTGCGAGGGCTGATGCTCTTGAGTTTAAGGAAATTGAACAGCAGAAAAAGCAAAGAGAATCATTGGTTATTGCATATAAGTATTTAGCCACTCCGACAACTATGGTTATGTATGCACCTATGCATCATCAGAGCATTCTCACAAAAACATTCCGGTTACTGGATGCTCACATTCAATGGGGAAGCGAAGCAGCTCCCGATTTGCAATCAGTGCAGCCTAATATCGCATTGAAAACAGATAGCTACAGTGGGGCAACAATAACCGTAAAATCCTATGGTATGGATTATGCGTTGACCATAAAGAAGCTCGTGAAGGGCTTATGCTATGATGGAGTTATTGCCATATATGTTCAATTGCCACTCTCAGACCCAATAACGCAATCAGCTATTATAGAAATGGAGAAAATAGGATTCTTCTATTGCGGCATTATGCCCGGCTCGAATGGGAACAATATCTTTATTATGCAATACCTGAATAATTATCCCTTCGACTATAGTGTATTGCGATTAAATTCCGACTTCGGGAAAGAGTTAGCACTTTATATAGAACAAGATTTTCAACGAATTAATACAATCTTATGAGAAAACTGGCATTGGTAATTTTTTGCGCACTCTGCGTCATTGGTTGCACGAAAACACCGGAGTTTTATGGTAAAGAGCCTTTTGTGCAATCGGCAGCATTAACAGTAAGTCAAGCATTGGAACCAACGAATTTCCATCAGAATATTGCTGTGAAAGCAACAGTAAAAACAGTGTGTAAAACCGAAGGGTGCTGGACAATCCTTACCGACGGCAAACAAACAATGCGTGTTGTTTTTGCTCAAGGCAGATTTGCATCACCCATGGATACTGAAGGAAAAACGGCAATCGTAGAAGGACAAATTGAACCAACAATTGTAAGTGAAGAAGATGCACGTATCTATGCAGAGCAAGCCGGCTTGGATGCACAGAAAGTCACTGCCATTAATGGTGAACAAAGAATCCCAATTTTCACTGCAGAGTCTTTGCGATTCGAGTAAGAGAAGCGAACAATTAAACAGTGAATAATGACATGATTTTGCATCAATGGCATGATAAGTTTTGATATTGTTCTTATGAGAAAGGGGTCACTTGCCGCTTTCTTAATAATTTTGTAAAATTTTTTTCCTCACGTGCCCAAAGGGTATTTTATGAAAATGTTTCGATTATTTGTAAACGTTGCTTGCGCTGTATTGTGTGCAACGGTTACGCTTTTCTCTCAAACCAACCCCACGCCATATGATTTGTCATTGGGTGATTATTCACTTTTGGCTTGGTCTCCGACAAATGCTGCGGGCGTTTTTCCTCCGGGCATGCGTTTCCATCGTACTGCGAATGGCAGTGCCGTTGATCCCGGGCTAAGCACAGATTTGCCGGCAGATTATACACTTGCCTATAACTTAACGGGCGGTGTGCGCATCAATGGACTTGATAATGACGGATTCGGTATTGTCAATACAAGTGCTGTCACAAATGGTCAACTTGGCGCAGCCGTGCTTGCACTCAATTGTGCAAATCGCTCGAATGTGACGGTGAGCTGGTTAGGTGGCACTCTTACGCAAGGTGATGGTAATCCCACGCCTCGTGAATATGCCATCCGTTTGCAGTATCGCATTGGTACTACGGCGGCATGGACTGATGTGCCGGGACCAATCGAATATACATCAGCCGGAAAAACAAATGGACATACACAAACCTTCAGTACTGTATTGCCAATAGCTGTAAACAATGAACCTGTTGTGCAATTGCGTTGGAAATATTATTCGGCAGCAGCGAATAGCGGTGGTCAGCGTCCTCGCTTGCGCTTGGATGACATCGTCGTGACAAGTACTTCTGCATTTGGTACGCCCACAGCATTGAAAATTACTTCCATCACCCCAAGCTCACCTTCCTCAACAAGCACATTTGCTGTGACTGTACAATCGGTGAATGCTTTGGGTAATCCTGTGAATGTGCCAACGGCAACATCATTTTCTTTATCACGCTTTGCGGGTACGGGTACTTTAGCCGGAACATTAACAGGCACAATTCCGGCAAATCAAAATTCAGTCATCGTTAGTGGGGTAAGTTATAATGTAGCGGAAAGTGGTGTGATTATTCTTGCAACGCGTACTGCCGGTGAGTTATTGACTGATGGACAAAGCGCCCCATTTACTGTGACCCAAGGAGCAACCCAGACTGCTTTAGTAGGCATTCAAACCAAAGGATATATTGGAAAAACATTTCAGACATTTACTGTTGAAGCACGCAGACAAGATAATAGTGTTGATCCAAATTACACAGGTAATGTCACCGTCACCGTGGCAAGCGGTACAAATTCTGTTATCGGTACATTGACCAAACCATTAGTGAATGGAATTGCAACATTTAATGATATTCGTTTTTCTGCTGAGGGTACTTATACCTTACGCTTTTCAACAACAGGGTTAAGTTCCATAGACTCACCACCCATTACCATCAATCCTCGCATTACGATGCAAGATGTGCTCATTCCACAAGTGGTAAAATCTACGTCTAATTTGACTCGTGTGCCGGCTTATGCTTTAGTACGTTTCGATAATCTCTTCCCCAATACGACATATCGTTTCATGACTTCGGGTTTAGAAAATCGTACTCTGATTACCTTTGGTGCAGGCAATAATCTCCATTATTCTGCCGAAACTAATTCTTTCAATTATTCCTCCAATAAGACATTAACGTCAACCTCCGTTCCGCCGGATTATTCAACCTTTATCACCGGTCCGGGTGAAACATCCAAATCAGTTTGGATTAATATTCTCACAACAGGAAATACACGCTTTGCAGAAGGTAATTCCATGTGGTGGAGAGTCTTTTTATCCGATATCGTCGGTGGCACACCTGACACATTAACGACAATTGGGAGCAGCCGATGCGTTGAATTCGGTTCTTCAACCACTCAAGCAACAGGTATTTTTGACTCGCAAAGTGGCGCGACACCTAAAAATATTATCTGTCTCTATAATAATGAAGAGGGAACAGGTAATCCCGTGGCAACTGCATTGGTGCAAGATGACGGTACGGTGATTTTCCGCACTTTCGGAACAAATAATGTCGTAACAACCAAAGCCGTTGATTTTTATGAAGCATTAGATCAAGTCGCGGGAAGTTGGGTTACACTCATCCCCAATAATTTAACAGGCGGCATTAAGCGCGTCGAAGAACGCCGCTTATCCGATGGTGAGATTGTACGTTTTTATACAGATGCCGATGGTGTATGGTCAACCGTTAATACTGTCAGAACATCATCCGGTATAACAGCTATTGATTTCCGCACGCCTCAATTGACCGTTACTTCGCCGACAGCAGGGCAGGCAATATGCGCACTCACCGACCAACAAATTCGTTGGACTTCACGTGGTGTGAGCAATGTGAAAATTGATATTACACGCAACGGAACCGGATTCTCTCCGATTGTTGCTTCCACCGATGGATTTGCCCAACTCTATGATTGGTTTATTACCCATGCTGAAAATGATGGTGCAACCTATCAAGTGCGTGTTACCGACAATGAACATCCTATGGTGAGCGGTTTATCCCAACAATTCTCTATCACATTACCGCCTCGATTATTATTCCAGCCAATTTCACAAAACAAATGTATTGGCGACACTATTCTTTTGCGGGTTGGTACCGAAGGAACAGCAACGGCATATCAATGGTTCAAAGATGGTCAGCCATTAACGGGCGCAACAACAAATGTCTTGCGTATCCTTTATGCAAGAGAAACCAATACAGGAAAATATCAAGTCCGTGTGTCCGGTACATCCATCTGTGGCGATATATGGTCTGACACTGCAATCGTCTATGTCACTCCAGAGCTAACCATTCTCAAACAACCACAAGATGCTGTCGCACAATTAGGCAAAACACTTTCTCTTTCTGTGGAAGTCATGGGTACGGACAAACATAAATATCAATGGTTCAAAGGTAATGTTGCCTTGCAGAACAGCACACGCATTTCCGGCGCACAAACCCCGAATTTGATTATCCGTGAGTTCAAAGCTACTGATAATGGCACTGACTATTTCTGCCGCATTTTTGCCGAAGGAAATTGTCAAATCAAAGATACTCGTCGAGTGAATGTAGGTCCTTCATCCATTACTTTGGCAACGCAACCCGACACATTGGTTGCTGCATGCGAAGGGCAACCTTTCACCATGCGTGTTACCACCACTACCGTTCCTGCTGATTTACCATTGCGCTTCCGTTGGTTCAAAGGCAATACAGAATTAACAGACGGTAATGGCATCACAGGTGCAACGACCAATACTATAGCATTTGCAAACTCATCCGCAGCAATCGCCGGAATTTATACCGTAAAAGTAGAAGCATTATCAGGCAATGCCACAAATCAATCGCACAATATTCGTGTGGTGCTTGG
>JAFLBY010000144.1 GCA_017302855.1 Candidatus Kapaibacterium sp. | reverse complement strand
CGAAACAAAAATAGTTGTTACAGCTACCGCGAGTATTATAGTTTTTATGAGTATTAACATTTGAAAGATGTATTTTAGTATGAAGGTAAAGAAAGCTCCAAGTGTAATTACACTTGGAGCTTATTTATTCACTGACAAACAGAAGATTTCCAGGTATTGTAATCTGTAAATTCTTGTGTGTTTTGATTAACTTCTACGTTTGCATGTGAACCGGAAAATGATGTAACATTGGCAGGATAATAGCCCAGTCCCACATTGGGGTTGCTCGCATCAGTATGTAAGAAAATATGAGTTGAAGTTACAGGGTTTTGACCAATTTGAAATGATCCTACCTGTTTTCGTTTTGCCGGTCCATTAGGCTCAGTTAACTCAATATTATCACCACAGCCAATTGTGTAGCAGGTAGCAGCGGGACCGGGGCAGCTGATTTCCCATTTTGTTTCCGTTGTGAGCTTTACTTTCTTGTAAACAACTTTTTTTGAAGATTTTTTTGCAAATACTGAAGTATTCGAAAAAAGAATAATAGCGCATAGCATAAAGATTACACTATTGATAGAAGGTTTCATTGTTTTTTCCTTAGTTTTTAATTAGAAATTTTATTTACGTTTGTCTGCTATATGAATCAAAAATTAAATATTGAAACATATAGCTATATGTACAAATACCTGATTCTGTAACCAATTCGTTTGAACCCGACTTCATAATACAACAAACAGTGTGGGTTCATGACGACTGATTATGATATTATTTAGCCAACGAATTATGTACATTGCAAAATTACATGAACTTAGGTACATACGCAAGACCCAAAATCAGAGGTCATTTTTAGAAGACATTTTCAACACTACATGTAGTGTAAACGGTCATAGGTATCTATCGTAGTCCAAAGATTATTCATCCATTCGTTCATGTAATGTTCTGGATTAGGAGAAGATAATAGTAGCTTTTTCGCTTTGCATACAGAAATTCTGATACGTCTACTGAATGCTCTTTTTAGAGTCTTGCCGCATCCGAAGCCACATGAATGAGCAAGCAATTCTACATTACTAGTTGTAATGCATAAGTGC
Source organism: Candidatus Kapaibacterium sp. (assembly GCA_017302855.1). Taxonomy (GTDB): domain Bacteria; phylum Bacteroidota; class Ignavibacteria; order Kapaibacteriales; family UBA961; genus UBA2353. The sequence continues at coordinate 8,134 of JAFLBY010000144.1, read as the reverse complement.
AAAACACTTTTTAGACGTACCGTTTCAATTACTTTTGCTGGTGCCATTCCATACTTTTTGTACATAAGTTCTCTAAGATATGAATCGGATATATCTGACATTCTGAGTAATGCATTAACGTCAAACTGCTGACTATGGGCATTCTTTTGCATGATTTCTAAGAGATCGGGTATTTTTGTACGCGTCATAAATCACCATGAATATTAGGCTAATCATTTAACAGTTCCGTGGATTGTTGTATCCGAAGATTAAAAGCAAGTACGTAATAAACATATCACACGGTTTCTACTATGTAAAGCGTAAAAAATGGACAAAAAGGGACATTAATAAAACATTGATTTTTACTCACTGTTATTTGTTCCACAATGAAAATTCCTCTATCATATTGAAAAATTGAAGTTTATCTATTTTTGGCATATTTTTTTATGGGGGGGGATGTCCAACAATCTACGCAACCGTATCAGTATTCTTTGTACTTGCTTTTTGATACTTGCCTCGCTCTTGCCTTCCAGCAAACTCAGTTCTTCATAGCTATAACCCTCAATATAATATCTGTACAATAAAGAAGCTTGTTGAAAAGGCAGCAAGTTCAATGCTTCTTCGATATGTGGGAGCAAATCATGAGATGCAATATGCTGACCTGCATTGTACTCTTCTTCCATTGGGTCATAATGCTCTAAAACCGGAGAAGACTGTCGGCGACGGAGAAAATCTATGGCACGATGTTTTGCGGAAGTCATTATCCATGCTTCACCAAAGTTATTCTTACTATCCGAACGCCCCATACAATGGTGCCATTCGATAAATAACTCAATAATGATTGTCTCCAAATCCTCATTGGATAATTGAGGATGTCTATGTCGAAGACTCTCGGCGATTTTTTTACGTAGTGTATATGGTGTCATCATCGTATATATGGTACTGATGAATTTGCGGGCATATATTACGGCAGGCAATATATATCCCTTGTGTAACAGATGCAATATACGAAGTTTTGTGTAAAATACGACTAATCTTTATTTTGATTAGTTTGGTACGAAGTTATATAAAGGTCTTCATTCTCTGATTCTATACAATAAATAATACCTTTGTGGTACCGAAAAGGCTTGGCATCATTCGGTAAAGCTATATCATTCAGAGTACTTGCAGGGAAATGTACAAAATAACGTACATACCGATTATTGGACGAATTTATTGCGTTTTTTTGATAGACAACAGCTAATTTTCCGGTTGATTGATCAACTAATATTCCATCGGATTCCGCGATTTTCGTCACACTATCTTGAAGATTCATAAAAGACTGCACAGGAGAATCAACGTTTAACTGTGAGAAATAATCTTTCCATTTATAATTCCAATACTTTGGACTAAATGAGCACTTTATACTATAGAGCAATTCACCACGAGTATTATATATTCTTACTTTCTCAGAAAAATTTTCTAGTTCAATAATATTACCCGCAGTATCGGTAGCTGTTGCTTGATGATAAAATCTTGAAATCGGATATTGTATAACTATTTCGTCCAATGTTCCATACTTCTTTGCAATGCCATTTTCGATAACTCGAAAGGAAGGTGTCACATTCCAGGTTTGTGGGAAACCCTTTTCTTTATATCGCAGAGCAGATACATATATGCTATCATTAATCACGGTAATGGGAAAGAATGGATATGTATAATCATCTTGGTGCAGAACAGTTATCTCACTAAATTTTTTTGTTTCGGTGTTAAAGCTCATAAGTGTGGAGTGTCCACTCATATTAAGTATGCTAAACGGTATATTTTTACCATGAATATTACCATTACCCATTACGGGTACATTCGTACCGGAAAAAAGTGAAGAATAATCATCATCCATTGAAAAAGACTGTTCGACCTTTCCATTCATTTGTATAACATATAAATTATGTGAATTAAATTTCCAAAGATAGAGTTTATCGTCTTTTATTGAATATGTACATGTCACAATATGATCTTTTTTCAAAGGATAATTGTTAGAAGAGACAACAATTTTCTGTTTTATACTCGGTTGTATTGAAGACTTTAATGATGGAATTGTTGATTTTTGTAATACTACATTAATTTTTTCACTATCAAAGCTTGTTTTACCCGGAATACCTATATACTGAATAATACCATCTCGATTAGTCATCATCATCACCGGAAATTGTTTGATGCCATATAATTTTTGGTATGCACCTACAATATCATGCACTGCCATCTCTTTATCAATATTGTAAAGCTTGACTATGTTTTCATAACTTTGTTTAGATGATGCTCGTATAAAAAACACAACATTATATTTTGTATTCTTCTTTATGAGAGCGAGCACATTTTTTACAGATTGGACACATGTAAAGCAAGATATTTCATCAATAAAAAAGTATGAATGAACATCATGTTGCCTGTATCCATATACAACAATAGTATCATTTTCCTTCAGATTTGTGTAATACTGATCTGTTTCATGCGAAGAAAGGATTTGCACGATGATCAAAGCAAAAACACCAATAACAATGATATACTTCATAATGTTTTCTACAATATTGTACAAATATATTCAATAACAGCTTATTGCAAACATTAATGCTCAACACTTGAGAAAGCACAGTTCTTTACTATGCTCCTCAATAGATTGAATATTTGTGTCTTGAAATAGATTCCACAACATATTACTTGTTACAACTTCAACATTTCTAACAATATGGTTCTGTTCTATATTTCAACGTTTATCCTTTATCGAAGAATAGTACCATTAAGAGTTTACAAACTCAATTACCAACTCTACACTGATTTCATTGCCGTAATAACGCGAAAGACCATCAACAACAACTCCCACCCATGTGAAAATAAAAAAACTTTGCCGGATTGCTCTCAAGCACCACCACCATATTTCTCTATCTCCTTACAAAAGAACAAACTACCTAAACAAATCGTATAGACATAAAAAAAAATCCCTTCACGACATGTAAAGGGATTTTGAGTAAATATCATCAAAAAAAAATTTATGATAATGGCACTGTATAAGCATGAGTATTTTTCTTTAAAGCTCTGCGTACCCATGCACCGTTTTCTTCTGCTGTGCGACGTACTGCCAAGCGTTCTGCATTGCAAGGACCATCGCCATTAATGACGCGGAAAAATTCATCCCAATCAGGATCACCAATTATCCATTGTTTCGTTTCCGCATCTTGATGCAAATCAATGTCAGGAACAGTAAGACCCAATTCAAATATTTTCGGCAAATATTGTTTGAGGAAACTCTGACGCATATCATCATTAGAAGCCATTTTTACTTTCCATTTCATCAATATGGCTCCATGCTCGGAAACAGTATCCGGCGGTCCGAAGAAGTGCATAATTGGTCTCCACCAACGATTAAGAGCTTCTTGTACCATCTCTCTTTGCAAAGGTGTGCCTGTGGCAAGTGTCACCACATTGTGATAGCCATAGCGCAAATGGAATGATTCTTCTTGGCAAATACGCTCAAGCGCACGGCAATAAGGACCATAGGACCCTTTGGAATTAGCCACTTGATTAACAATTGCCGAAGCATCTATAAGCCAAGCAATGACGGCAGTGTCAGCCCATGTTTTTGCAGGATAATTAAAGACATTGGAATATTTAGATTTCCCGATAAGCAAATCATTAATCATTGCCTCGCGAGATTTTCCGAGAGTTTCAGCAGCATTATAGAGAAGTTGGCAATGACCTGATTCATCTTGAACTTTAGCCATCAAAGCCATTTTACGTTTAAAACTTGGGGCGCGTGTAATCCACGTTCCCTCCGGCAATGCACCAATAATTTCAGAATGTGCATGTTGTTCTATCATGCGAATTAATTGGCGACGATATTCTTTGGGCATCCAGTCATGCGGCTCAATTTTTTCGCCACGCAGGATTTTTGCTTCGAATTCCGCAAGCCGTTCGGGGTCTTCACCTTCGAGTATATTCCGTTTCGGCTTGGAATCTGTCACTGATAAATTACCGTACATGAACGGCTCCTTTCATCTTAAATAGTGATAAAAAAATAACTATCACCACACTCCGAGAACCAGCATCATCTTAGACTGTCGCTTCCAATGATGGATATTGAGGCGTTTCTTCGCCTATGTGATTAATAACGATAACACGGTCGTTTTCATTGTCTGCATCAAAGGATATATGAACGGTCCAACGTATATCCGGGATAAGATTGCCCGCATTCTCTGACCATTCCACTAACTTTATAGTGTCCTCCGAATACATACAATCCCTAAAACCAATCTCGTCTAACTCCTCTTCGGATTTAATACGATACAGATCCACATGATATATCGTGATTTCATCATTCTCCGGGGTTTCACCGGTATATTGATTCATTACCGTAAATGTAGGGCTTGAAACTATTTCCTCAACATTAAAGTAATGGCTAATCCCTTTGATAAACTCAGTTTTTCCGGCACCCAAATCACCGAAAAACATTACGACATCTTGGGTACGTAATCGTTCGGCAAATGCAGTGCCTAATCTAAAGGTTTCTTCTTCAGAATGAGATCGGTAACTCTCCGCTTCCATTCAGTGTCCGTTTTTGTGAAACAATATCAATTGTCCAAAGCACAAATTTATCATTTTGTTGCGTAGCATGGAAGAATTTTTATTCCTTCTCTATGATAAGAAACAAAAATCCCGAATCTCGAAACCGACATTCGGGTCTTGCGCCTGGTGGACCCTACTGGATTCGAACCAGTGACCTCTACCGTGTCAAGGTAACGCTCTGAACCAACTGAGCTAAGGATCCTTGCTGTTTTTGCGAACTGCAAAAATAGCCCTATTTTCCTTATCAGTAAAATTTTCTTCCGCTCTATCAACAGATGCCAATCAATGAACACAACAAAATCAACAAAGAAATTGCGCGTGTTTTCCGAAATTTTTATAGTTTTGCAATGAAATAACTAAAAAAATTTAGAATTTGAGCTAAAAAAGTTGAAAAACACTGACAAAATCATCTGTGCTACACTCCAGCAAAATGCTCGCACACCTCTCACCTCTCTAGCGGAGAAAACCGGTTTATCGGTTGCCTCAGTAAGCGAGCATGTGAAAAAATTAGAAGAGCAGCATATCATTCATGGTTATTTTACGAAACTTGACCACAAAGCTCTGGGTTTTGATATTACGGCTTTTGTCTTTGTTGCTGTTGAGTCAAGTACTTATTATGAAGGATTTATAGCACAATGCCGCATGATTCCTGAAATTATGGAATGTCATGCTATTACGGGCAATGGCTCACATATACTGAAAATTCGCACAATAAACACTTCCGAATTAGAACGATTATTGGCAATGGTACAACGCATCGAGGGCGTTAAAAACACTACCACCAATATTGTTCTTTCTTCGCATATCGAATCAATGGCTTTGCATCTAACTACTCATCAATAAATTACTTACTAAAGGATTGTTTTCCTATGACACATCATTCAGATTACGATGTTTTGGCAGCAGCAAAAAATTGGCGCACAATGATGCCGGAACTCGAAAAAATCACAGACATACAACAGATTTTTGGCGTGGATACTTTCTCTCTTGACCAGATGAGAGAAAAACTCTCCAAACCCGTCTGGAAATCATTACAAGCAACCATAGAGCGTGGACTGGCTCTTGATCCGAATGTTGCCGACATAGCAGCACTTGCCATGAAAGAATGGGCATTATCCAAAGGCGCAACCCATTACACACACTGGTTTCAACCATTAACAGGAACAACAGCCGAAAAACATGAAAGTTTCGTCACGCCCAATGCCGGCGGCGGAGCAATCGCAGAATTTTCCGGCAAAGACCTTATTCAAGGCGAGCCCGATGCTTCTTCTTTTCCCAGTGGTGGACTTCGCGCCACATTTGAAGCACGCGGTTACACGGCATGGGATCCCACATCGCCGGCCTTTATCGTCAAACATTCCAATGGTGCCACGCTTTTTATTCCCACTGCCTTCGCCTCATGGACGGGTGATGCACTCGATTATAAAACCCCTTTATTACGTTCCATCGAAGCATTAAATAAACAAGCAATGCGCGCTTTGCAATTATTTGGCGTACAGGCAAATAAAGTAGGAAGTACTGTTGGTGCAGAACAGGAATATTTTCTCATTGATGAAGAATTCTTTTTCCGTCGCCCCGATTTAGTCATGAGCGGCAGAACATTATTCGGCGCACGTCCGCCACGTGGTCAAGAATTGGAAGACCATTATTTTGGTTCGATTCCCGACCGTGTCTTATCGTTTATGACTGCCGTTGAAACAGAATTATATCGCCTGGGCGTTCCCATCAAAACACGTCATAATGAAGTTGCTCCGGCACAATATGAGTTAGCCCCCATTTTTGAAAATTCGAATATTGCAGCAGATCATCAACAAGTGGTAATGCAAGTATTAAAAAATACAGCTCGTCGCTTTGGCTTAGTCTGTTTGCTTCATGAAAAACCATTTGCAGGTGTGAATGGCAGTGGTAAACATGTCAATTGGTCTATGAGCACAGATAACGGTATAAATTTACTTGAACCGGGCGATACACCTCATGCAAATATGCAATTTCTCTTTTTCTGTACAGCAGTCATTAAAGCTGTGGACACCTATGCGGACTTATTACGTATGTCAGTGGCATCGGCAGCTAATGACCACCGTTTGGGCGCGAATGAAGCACCGCCGGCAATTATGTCTATTTTCCTTGGCGATCAATTAGCCGATGTGTTTGAACAATTAGAAAAAGGTGCTTTACGGAAATCCAAATCAGGCGGTTTACTTGGTCTCGGCACAAATGTATTGCCACATTTACCTCGCCATGCAGGTGACAGAAATCGTACATCACCATTTGCATTTACAGGTAATAAATTTGAATTTCGTGCCGTTGGTTCCAGCCAATCGGTTTCCTTCCCCATAACAGTATTAAATACTATTGTGGCTCAATCCATCAATGAAATGACCAATGCTTTACAAGCACGACTGAAAAAGAAAGAATCATTGGAAACTGCATTAAAAATAATTTTAACCGATACAATTAAAAAACATAAACGTGTTGTTTTTAATGGTGACGGCTATGAGGATAAATGGCAAAAAGAAGCACAAAAACGCGGTTTACCCAATCGTAGAACATCACTTGAAGCAATTGAGCAATTAATTCAAAAACACCATATTAAAGTATTTGCTGATCATGCAGTACTTTCCGAGCGCGAAGTAGAAGCACGCCACGAAATTGCTCTTGACCAATATTTTAAAACAATAAATATTGAAGCTGAAACAACAGAATGGATTGCCTCCACAATTATTCTTCCGGCTGCACATCAATATATTGGTGAATTAGCTGCAATTGCAGAGAACTTAGCAGAAACAGGTATTCAATCAAAAGCACTTTTACGATCATTACAAGATATTGTCACAAAAACTGACGATTTATCGGAGAATTTAGAGATACTCAAAAAAGCTAATCGTGATTTAGGTGGCGATACCATCCATTCAAAAGCATATCACATGCGTGATACTGTTGTGCCTGCGATGAATAAAGTACGAGCAGCAGCGGATGAATTGGAACGCATTATCCCCGATAAATTGTGGTCAATGCCAACATATAGAGAAATGCTCTTTGTCAAATAAGATATTTATTATCTGTATAAATAGCAAAGGAATCCCATCATACTTTAATGGGATTCCTTTTTTTATTGTTTTCACATTTAATGCTTATGATGACGGCAGCAATCTGACTCAGCAGGTTTTTCTACTTGTAATTTAGGACTGATATACGGAATATCCAAACCCATACCACGCATAATAAAAACTGTGCCAATGGCTACAGCAAGTACCGGCGTTATTTTTTTTATCAAACCCCGAAAAGAAGGTCGTGCAAAATGAGGCAATAATGATACGGCTAACATAGCAGGCATAGTCCCCAATCCAAATAATCCCATAAATACTGCACTCTCTGCTATTGTCTCGGTATTTAATGCACCCGCAAAGGCAACATAAACAAATCCGCAAGGCAATAATCCATTAAGTAAACCTAAGAAAAAAAGTGACGAATACGAACGTTGACGAAATAATCCCGACAGTCCTTTTTTTACTGTGTTGACAGGTGAAAATGATGAAAAATTCGGTAAAAAGTGTGA
>JAFLBY010000143.1 GCA_017302855.1 Candidatus Kapaibacterium sp. | reverse complement strand
GTTTTAACAATACAAATATTCGTGGCGTGAACATTCATGCTTTCGAGGCACTTTTCGAAGGTGTTCTTACCGTATTAGTTAAGAATACCGACCATTTACAACGATTGTTCGATCGAATTCGCAAGGTCAAAGGTGTGAGGACAGTGGAGCGTTATGAGGGCTAATTGATCTTTAGGTTTTGCAGATTACGATGAAAACCGTATTTTCGCACTCATTGCCGATGCAGAAGTGGCGGAACCGGCAGACGCGCTGGACTCAAAATCCAGTGGGCTCAACACCCGTGCGGGTTCGACTCCCGCCTTCTGTACAGAAAAACGCTGAGTGATTTCACTCGGCGTTTTGTGTTTTATACCCTCATCCTCAACCGCCCCCGACTCTCAAATATATGTCTGAATATGCTAAAGTACCTTTTGTGACAACAGAATTTGATAGATACTATGATGAAAAATCCAAAAAGATTTGATTCATGTTGACATGACATGATTTGAATGATGGATAGGTTGAATATGGCAAATCATTCCATAAATAATTGAAAGTGTTAATGTCATGTAAAATAGCCCACGAAGTATATCGCGAGCTATTTAGTACTTTTTTGTGATTGCAATAATCAGCCCGAATTAATCTCGACTGATGTATTTATTGTTCATTGCTATATTGTTTGACATACAGTAAACGTTCTATATATTTTCCGAAAATATCAAATTCAAGATTGACCATATCGCCAATGGCAAGGTCTGCAATTGTTGTATGGGTATAAGTATGGGGAATTATTGCCACTTTGAGTGTATTAAATCCACATTCTGCTACAGTTAAGCTGATGCCATTGATGCATATTGAACCTGTATGGACAATAAGAGCCGCATAGTGTGATGGAAATTGTATATGATATTCCCAGCTTGCCGATAGTTGAATTATATTGGTGACCGTTGCCGTACAATCCACATGCCCTTGTACGATATGTCCTCCGTATCGGGTAGAGCTAAGCATTGCACGCTCTAAATTTACTCTTGAACCAATGGTATATTGTCCCAAAGCCGTTTTACTGAGCGTTTCTTCAATAGCTATGGCGCTGAAAGAATGTTGAGTAAATTCAATGACGGTAAGGCATACACCATTGACAGCGATGGAGTCATCAATAGCGATGTCTTCGAGTATGGTTTTGCATTGGAATGTAAATTTTTTTGCATCACCTATATTTTCGATGGCTTGAATAGTGCCTATTTCTTCAATGAGTCCTGTGAACATAATATTTATCTGGGTCGTTGAACAATTTCAATAGATGTGATGGGATGAATTTCCCATGCAGTTTTTCTCCAATTTCTTTCTCTTCCGGGTTTAGTATTGTCAGCTTCGTCGGCATGTTCGGTATCATAAAACAACCATCCTTGGATTTTTACCCATCGTCCTTTGAAGTTCTTTCTTAGGGTTTTTGTTGACCAATCAATTCCTTTTTTTGCCATTATGAACCTAAAACGTGGTGTCACTTCTGCAATGAGGGGATTTTTGAACTCTGAAGCCATGGGGTCATCCGTTATTTCGATATGTGTGTCCCTATTATCATCGTCTGTGGCTTTACAATTACATGTTTCCACGCCTCCTTTGACCACTTCGGAGACATAACCAACAATTTCGACGGCTTGTCGCGGAGTCCAACGTTCGGAGTCTTCGCCATCTTTAAGTAAAGATTTAAGAGTAATATTTTTGACAAAATCGGATTCTTTTGGAAAATTATATCTGTTTTTCAAGCGATTTAATTCTTTTATGTCTTTTCTTTTTGCATTACCTTCTAATGGACAATTATTGTAATAATCGAGGTCATTTTCTTGATTATTGATTGTTTGTTCTGCTTGCTTTGATTCGGGTAATACTTTTTTTAGTGCTTGTTCATTGCATCCAAAGAATAAAAGCGCAATACATGCCGAGGAAATAATATAAATTTTTCTCATATATCAAAAGATTGTCCGATGGAAGGAAGAAAAAGTGATTTGCCTGCTTGTTCAAATCCTTGAATTGCTGCGTCATGGTCAATAGCAATCATATCGAAAGTGTCATAGTGCATACCGATGATATTGCCACAGTTAATATATGATGCTGCCATTATGGCATCATTATAATCCATGGTGAAGTTATCGCCTAAAGGGAGTATTGCGGTATTGATGGCGAATTTTTTTGCGAGTATTTGCATATCAAGAGTGAGGGCAGTATCACCGGCATAATAGAGAGTAGATTCTTGATTTTGGATGACGAATCCCATGGGGTTGCCACCATACGTGCCATCGGCAAAGCTTGAGGAATGTTGTGCTATGGTAGCGTGAACAGTTCCAATATCGAAAGAAAATTTACCACCTGTATTCATAGGATGAAGATTAGTAAGCCCTTGTGCTGCACACCATTGAATTATTTCCCAATTTGCGATGACTTTTGCATTGCTTTGATGTGCAATAGTCACAAGATCTGCAATGTGGTCTGAGTGTGCATGGCTGATGAGGATATAGTCGGGATTGAGCGTTGTCACATCAATATGAGCGGCTTTTGGATTAGGAGTGATAAATGGGTCGAAAAGAATTGTTTTTCCAAGAGTATTGAGCAAAAATGCGGAGTGACCTAAGTATGTAAGTTTCATAAAAAATTTAATTAAAGTTGTGAATAAAGAGAAGAATAAACATTATTGCCTTTATGGGCAAATTCATCAAAGAAACCGGTGTACCATTGCTGTAATGGAATACCTTTTTGTTTTGATGCAATAATATCTTTAGCCGAAAAAATCCCACCGGTACGAATAATTGTCATTTGTGCATTATCGGGGAGAACTTCCAGTGCATGAGAACAAAGATCGAGTGATAGAACATTAAGCATGGTTCCGCTTGTACCACCACCAAATGTTTGATAAAAATATCGGAAATTTTTTATATCTTTTTTATGTATATGATTTTCTAATTGTTGATATTTAATTGAAGTGTTGCCAATATTTATGCCTGCGAATCCAAGTTCGTGCATAATATGAATAAGTGCGAACAATTGTTCTTTGTCAATATCATTAGAGAATTTGAGAAAAATGGGTGTTGTGTGATGCGGTAAAGCTATACAGTGTTTTGCAATATTTTCCAAACGATGTATTAAATCGGGATCGAGAGTTTTATGATGATGTACAATAGTTTCGGTATTGGGACAACTTTCATTAAGTTCGATAAAATCTACGCCTGCATCATTATAGCGATGAATGCCATCAATGAGTAAAGGTACTGCTTGTTCGGGTGCCATTCCCGGATCGGCGGACACAGAAATACCGATGGGGAAATTGGTATAGCGTGGTAATTGTGCAATTTTTTTTGCCACTGCGGCATGTCCTTGATTTGGTAAACCCAACCAATTAGAAGCTGCACCCGAATGCGGATAAGGACAAAAAGGGTGATGTATGCCATTTTTATTATTTCCTTCACGCGGTAAAGATGTTGTTGTGCCTGCTAAATATGCACCTGCGCCGAGGGCATAGCATTGTTCATAGCCCTCAGCATTTTTGAACATACCGGCTGCATTAAAAATAGGAGAGCGAAAAGTCAGAGAACCGCATTGCACAGCCAAGGAGTCAGGAATATGAATATAGTTGAAGTTGGCAGAAAAAAAGGCATCTAAAAAATACTTTCTTCCTGTGGAGTATAGTTTTGTGAGTACATGCGGCGGCAATAAAGACATCAGCGGTCTGCCATAATAATCTGCCCTAGCTATGAGTTCGCTTATATTCATAGAACAATTATTTTTTGAAAAGAAAATAGACAGCTAAAATCAGACAAATAAAACCTGCCACATGATTCCATTTGAATTGTTCATTTTTGAAAACAAGTAATGTAAATGCTGTAAAAACCATCAATGATATAATTTCTTGTATGACACGTAATTCAACCAAATCGAATGGTCCGCCATTGGCTTTATAACCGATTCTGTTTGCAGGCACTTGAAAACAATACTCAACAAAAGCCATGCCCCATGAAATCAGAATGATGGAAAAGAGTCCTAAGTTTTGTGACCATTCCATATCCTTAAATTTGAGATGCCCATACCATGCGATAGTCATAAAGACATTAGACAAGATAAGCAGTGTCAAAGTTTGTAACACTTGATTCATAACCGAAAACAAAATAGTGCGAGTGTCATCTTAGGTTTTTACAAAATTACGAAGAAAAGCCCTTGGCACTGCAAGGAGTTTTTCGCTCAAAGAAAGCGAAGCTCTTTTGGTGAACACATCATAGTCATTTTGTCGAATTTTATAGAGTATCCTTCTGTAGTTGGTGCTCATCAATTGCACGGTCATTCTGCTGTCAGCGGTGAGGTAGGGGATACCTTTGTCAGCACTTTCATAATACGATAAAGCACGCTCAATATTAAATTCAAGATACTCTTTGAACTGAGGTGTGCATTGTTGATTGAAAAAATCCTGTTCAGTGAGATTATATCGTGAGTATTCATCCGAAGGAAGGTATATACGGTCTTTGTGCAAATCTTCGCCTATATCACGACAAATATTAGTTAATTGCATGGCAATGCCCAAATCAATGGCATGTTTGAGGGCATCCGGGTGAGAGTAACCGAATATTTCGCTTGTCATGAGTCCTACGACAGAAGCGACTTTATAGCAGTAGTTATATAATTCATCAAATGTGGTGAAGCGATTAACAACAGTGTCCATCACTACTCCTTCTATGAGTTGTGAAGGCAATTCTCTTGGGATATGAAAACGACGTAATGTATCAGCCCATGCGATGATAATTGGGTTATTGCTTTGTAATTCTTCGCAAAAAATAGAACTGCAATTTTCATAATACATCGGTGATATATGTTGATTATCATAGATAAAATCGAGGGCATTATTCCATTGTTGCAGCACCCAGATTCCTTTGGTTTTTGCTTGTTCTTCAGGCACTTCATCAATCAAATCATCCACGAAACGGCAAAAACCATACACAGCATAGCAAGCCCTTCGCTTTTCGATTGGTAAAAAATGGGATGCAAAATAAAATGTTTTTGCAAACGTGCGCGTAATCTCTGTTACATGAGTATATGCTGCCGAAACAGCATCAATTTCTGAGCCGTTTGATTGAAGCGGCTTAGGTGTTAAACTCATCTCATTCCCCTGAAATAATGATAATTGTGAGTTGAAAATTACATTTGTGTACAAACGATATACTAAATATAAAAATGGTATCTGAACCCGGAATTAAGTGGCTTGGAGTTTTCTTGTGTATCAAATCCCGGCACTCACTATAATTCCTGTATAAATGTTAGGAATATTTTATCTTCCCCCTGCTATTGATAATCGAATTTCTACGCCCGCCTGAGTTGTTGAAAAACCCGGCGTTGCAGCCCCCTCATTAATTGTTGTTTCATAACGGAAAAATGCTCTTGCCGTTAAGCGTTGACTGACTGTATAGCGTGCACTCGGCTCAATAATTATCTGTGTATCACCATTTAATCTTTGACCATCGGCATTGTTAAGATTCAATAAATTAAATGTAGAACGTAAGTTCCTTTTATATGACCCCGTGAACAAAAATTCCATGTCATTGTTAAATTCTATGCCAAGGAAATTAAAGACAAAAGAGCGCTTCATATATGAACCGGTGATTTGTAATTCTTGTGATTGGGTACTTGCTACGGTTGAATTTTGCGCTTGCAAGTTAAAATCAGTTTGTGTACGATATTGAATATTTCCTGTTAAAAGTCCATTTAATTTTTTTTCATCGAATGTGAAAGTTAAACCGATAAGCGGTTGGAAGCCCATTTGAACGGTTTGACCTTGCGTAAGTCGTCCATTGTCATTTATTAAAGCATTTTCTTGATATGTACTTTGATAGCGATGTTCGAGCGAAATACGTGTTGCTATGCCCTTAAATGGCGGAATTTTTTCAATGCCATCCCAGCGTAAATTCCAGTTAACACTTGGCAATATTTGTTTTAATTTACCCGGCATAAATCGTAATGCTTCTAATCCTTCTTGAAATGCTTCGGAGAGTGCATTTAATCGTTGTTGATTCACTTGTGCAGAGTCTGATGATTGAATTGTTGCCGTTTTCTCTTGATAAAGAGCAATAACATTTTCGATTGTATTATCGAATGGAGCAAAGAAAAGAAACTTAGGTAATCGTAAAAAGGTACGACTATAGGTTTCTGTAATGACAACATTACGATATGTTGGAATGCCTTGTGCGTCGGTTTCTACAAGACGATTGCGGTTAAAAGCAAATTCAGACCGCCAATTGAGATCTAAGGTTGCGCCTTGCCACAAAGGGCGAGATGTACGCATTTCGATTGTTGAACGCTGAGAAAAATTCTCTTGTAAAGCCGCATTCGGCGGACGTAAACCGGGGAATGTTTCAAAACGGAAAAAGGGAAATGCGCTTGAGCCGCGAATATTAAATCCGCCATGGGGGCTTTCCACCAAACCAAGTTGATATGCCATTGATGGACCATGGGAATCGCTGTAAGGTAAAAAAGTAACGCCGCGCCAAAAATTTGTGAGTCCTGTACTTCCAAAAACTCCCGGAGTAATCGAGGAATTTTGTTGTGTAAAATTAGGAGTAAGATTTGTCCAATCGAAAAATATTGTTTTCAATACTTTACCGATGCCTGTGAATAAACCGCCTGATGAATCTTTTGGGTTAAACCATTTATCCGACATGGATTTTAACTGTAATGTCGAATTAAAAGTAATTCTGTTTTGCCAACTTGCTTGCTTAACAATATCTGCCAAATTGGGATCCGGTTGTAATGGGTCGCGCCATGTATAGGTAGTAACAAAAGAAGCTCTGTTGGATAAGTAATTATTCAATCCCCACAAATCAGGAATTTTTGGGGTCATATTAATTGTCACAGTTTGAGTATGACTGTTTGATGTTCCGAAATTAATTATTCCATTATTAAAAAATATTTGGCGCGAAATGTCCACACCATTCCTTTGTTGTCCAAATTCATTTAATTCAAAGGGAGCAAGCGTACTGCCCGTTGTAAAATTATAATCAATAATTGGGCTTAATATTCCACCTTCTGTGAGCCGCCAATTCATTTGTGCAGAGCGCTCGGCTGAAAATTGCCTTACCACAGGCGACGGGATATCAAGAAAGCGTGATTGCTCCGTTGTGCGCGCTCTATTCATATTCACACTAAAGGAAATCGTTGTGGGAAGAAGATTAACTTTAAATCCTTTATACGTTTCTAATATAGGTATATCCGAAGCCCATGACAAAAGGTTAAAATTAACTTGCGGTAATTGTGGAGCATATTGTCCGGTAAATTGCCATTGCCACCAAAAACGCTCCGCTACAATTTGGGAACGTTCAAATTCTTGTGCATAATTATACCCGATTGTTATCTTACCTATAGTTTCTGTGATTAACCAGTGTTTAATCGGCAAACCAATTTTAACACCTTGTAAAGCGATTTGGTCACGTACTCGGACAGTTTCTGAACGTCTTCTGAAATCTCTTGCTCTATTTTCCGCTTGGTTTTCAGACTCTCCGGCATCTAAACTGCGCAATCGTACTGCTTCCGAAGCAGTGTTGAGGTTTACATCATTTTGTGCAACAAATAATGGTGTTTCTGCTGTTTCGGTATGAGAGTAAGATATCGGAATTTTGGTTTGACTCCATGAAGAAGGGAGAAATTTTTCCAATGCTGCCGTTGTTTGAAATGCCCAATTTGTGGATTGAATACGATTACCGAAACGTTCTTCTAATCTGTGAAAATTAGGATTCGTTTGTTGAAAATTAGCATTGACGGTTGCAAAATCAGCAATTTTAAAATCAAGAGACCCAATTCCCGCCCAATCAGTTGAACTTTCGGGATCAGTTAATCTTAATTCATTTATCCACATATTTGTGGTTAATTCATTGGGAAAACGTTGAGCCGGATTGGCAATACCAAAGCCGATAAATTGAACGCGAGTTAAAATTGGATTGCCTTTGATAGCAAATTTAGCCAAGGGATCATTAGGAACAGAAAACTCTTGTCTTTCTAATTGTTTTGTTTGGTCACGTCTTTCTTTTAATGCGGTAAGTTGGGCTAATTCGATGCCAATATCTTGCCAACCTCTAATTAATGGGCGACGATATTCATAGTAATTTCCGGAATCTATACCGAATCGGAAAATCGCTTCTGCAAGTGGTGTTGCACCGGGAATTGCGACATCCGGCATCGTTTGATCACCATGCAAAAAGAATTTTATGTTTTTATAGAAAAATATATCCGTTGAACGCAAAATTCTCACTGCCATACGTTCATCATTAAATCGCAAATTTCTCACTCCGACATTTAACGATTGTTCATTAAGGAAAACAACCGCTTGCGGATCAGGATTATTTAATTGTTGCGGGCGTTGAACCCCGGGAGGCAATGAATAATAATCCGGTGCACCACTATTTTCTTCGATATTTACAAATTGCACACTTAAAGTACTATCCGCAGGAGATACACCTTTGATAAATGTATTACTTCTTTGCCATTGTGAACCGGTAAATCTCCAATCGGCTATGCTCAGCTTCACCGCTCCGCCTTTAAACCATACGCGCACATATTGTATATTAGAAAATAGCGGATTACCTGTTACACGATGCGGACGACGTATCGGAATACGATATAAAAACCACCCTGATCCATCTCTGCCCGATCCTACGATTTGTGGATTCGTCGCAGGATTCTGATCTAAATTTACTTTGTAAGTAAAATAACTATTATCTAAAGAAATTGTTTGACCATTGTTTTGATTGAGAATTTCTCGATCAGGTGTTTGTCCTGTTTCTGATAAGCGTGAATTTCCTTCAAAATTATTATAAAATCTGAAGTCCTGTCCTTGCTGTTCATTCGGAGCTTTGCTGAAATCGAAGAAATAATCGTCTCGTGCAGGATCAGTTTCTTGATTTAATGGGAACGGATATATATTTTTTTCTGCGGCATTATCTACTCCATCTATACCCACATCTTCACCAATATCAATGATATTATTTGGAATGGGGCTTTGTGTGGTTATTCCATCTTCGGTATTTAACTCTTGGTTGGGTATGACATCCTCGCTGATTTGCCCTAAATCAATATACATTTCGCCATTGTCTCGACGTTCATCCACACGCATCATAATTTCGATAAAATCAATATTTTCATTGTCGAAATTGGTCGTGAAATTTGAGAAAAGGCGCATCATACCGCCCCATATTTTGGGTAAATTCTGAAGTTTAT
>JAFLBY010000142.1 GCA_017302855.1 Candidatus Kapaibacterium sp. | reverse complement strand
TTGCTCGATTTACTGTTTTTTTGCTCTGTCGGCAATGACTTTATCTCATAAAACAATGGTGTTATCATTGGTCAATATCCCTTTCTCAGCCCTAATGTTCGTAATTTTGCACACTATTTTACTCATTTTCAGCGTAATACGCAATGTCTTCCACTTCTTTAGATAAAAAAATAGCAAAAGCAACATTGATATTAGCAAGCTGCAATATCTTTGCCGCAATTGTCTTTTTCTTCAGTTACAGTTATACGGGCGAATGGTTGTTTATCCTTGCCGGATCGCTTATGGCTTTAGCCGGCATCGGTGTTTTACTCTTATATCGCCGCATCAAATCCAAATTAGGCAATCTTTCCGAAGAATAATATCATGAACAACAAAAGAATACTCATTACGGGAGGCGCGGGCTTTCTCGGGTCACATTTATGCGATAAATTCATCGGACATGGCTATACAGTTGTGTGTATGGATAATCTCATTACAGGTTCGATGGATAATATTGCCCATTTACTTGGCAATCCACAGTTTACCTTTATCCACCATGATGTGACAAATTATATGTATGTGGAAGGCAATGTGGATTATATTCTCCATTTTGCTTCTCCTGCATCGCCCATAGATTATCTGAAATTTCCCATTCAAACACTCAAAGTGGGTTCTTTGGGAACACATAAAGCTCTCGGATTGGCAAAAGTAAAAAATGCACGTTTTCTTTTGGCAAGCACAAGTGAAGTCTATGGCGATCCGCTTATCCATCCGCAGCAAGAATCGTATTGGGGCAATGTCAATCCCGTCGGCTCACGCGGTGTGTATGATGAAGCAAAACGTTTTGCCGAGGCAATGACAATGGCATATCAACGCTATCATGGGGTGGAAACACGCATCATCCGCATTTTTAATACCTATGGTCCCAAAATGCGTATCGAAGACGGAAGAGCCATACCCGCGTTTATGTCACAAGCTCTGCACAATCAGCCCGTAACAGTTTTTGGGGATGGAAGCCAAACACGCTCCGTATGTTATGTGGATGATTTGGTCGAAGGCATTTATCGCTTATTATTATCCGATGAAAATATGCCCGTCAATATTGGCAATCCCGATGAAATATCTATGCTTGATTTAGCAAAAGAAATTATTGATATTACAGGCTCAAAAAGTGACATAATTTTCAAAGAATTGCCCGAAGATGACCCAAAAATCAGACAACCCGATATTACCATAGCACGCACTCGATTGCAATGGGAACCTCGCATTCAAAGACGTGAAGGACTAATAAAAACTATGGAATATTTCAAAAAACGCTTAGGTCTTTAATTAAAAATAATCTCTCTACATATTTTCAAAAAAGGATATAAAAAATGTTTGAACCGCAAAAAGAAAAAGTAAAAAAATTGCTTGACAGAACCGACCAATTACGGAGGTTTCTTTGACGTTGATGTCAAAATTCAAGAAATAGGAGAAAGAGAAAATCGCAGCGAAGCACCGGACTTTTGGGATGATAATACCTTAGCCCAAAAAATTATGCAGGAATTAGCAGAAATCAAAGAATGGGTGCAATTATATACTGACACAAAAAATGCTGTGGACGATGCCGATGCGCTTATTCAATTAGCAGAGGAAATGAATGATGCCTCAATGGAACCCGAAATTGACCTCGAAGTGCAAAAAGCAGCCGATGCTGTTGAAACATTAGAATTACGCAAAATTCTTTCTGCTCGCGCCGATGAAAAAAATGCCATTCTTACCATTAATGCAGGAGCAGGAGGTACGGAAGCACAAGATTGGGCGGAAATGCTCTTACGTATGTACACTCGATGGGCTGAACGCAAAGGATTTGCCGTCTTTCTTGCCGATGAACAAGAAGGCGACACCGCAGGCATTAAATCTGCATCCATAGAAATTCGCGGAAAATATGCTTATGGTTTTCTTAAAGCAGAAAATGGCGTACATCGTTTGGTACGCATCTCCCCTTTCGATTCCAATGCTCGCCGCCACACATCTTTTGCTTCGGTCTATGTGTATCCCGAAGTGGATGATGAAATTGAAATAACCATCAATCCTGCTGATGTGGAAATGGACACGTTCCGTTCGGGCGGTAAAGGTGGGCAAAATGTCAATAAAGTAGAAACTGCTGTGCGTTTGCGCCATATTCCCAGCGGCATTGTCGTGAGTTGCCAACAAGAACGCTCACAACATCAAAACCGTGAACGTGCCATGACCATGCTCAAATCGCAATTATATGCTAAACGCCTCGAAGAAGAAGAAGCCGAAAAAGCTGTTATTGAAGGAGCAAAGAAAAAAATTGAATGGGGCAGCCAAATTCGTTCTTATGTCTTTCAACCATACACTATGGTCAATGATCACAGAACAGAAATCAAAAAAACAGATGTCCATGCTGTCATGGATGGCGAATTAGATGACTTTATTCGCGGTTTTCTCCTAATCTCCGAAGAAGAAACTCAAGAATAAATTCTCCCATGACACACTATCTCAAAAAAAATATTCCTTTGCAAGCGCTTCATACCTTTGGTGTTGAGGCGTTTGCTGAATATTACTTCGATATTCACACATTCGAAGACCTTGGCACTATTCTCCGCAATTATCCCGAAATTCCAAAACCTGTGCTATGCCTTGGCGGCGGCTCCAATATTATTTTCCGACAATATTATGCCGGTACTGTCCTTGCCATGCGTTTAATGGGCATTTCCATGATCGAAGAAACAGACGATACCGTTACTGTGCGCTGCGCTGCCGGCGAACAATGGCATTCCCTCGTCGAATGGACAGTCAATCAAGGATGGAGCGGTATTGAAAATCTTGCTCTTATTCCCGGAACTTGCGGTGCTGCTCCCATTCAAAATATTGGTGCTTATGGCGTTGAGATAAAAGAAAGAATACTTTCGGTGGAATGGTATGATTTTGCCGATGGACATAAAAAAATCTTTACCAATGAACAATGTCACTTTGCTTACAGAGACAGCATTTTCAAAAAAGAATTAGCCAACAAAGGAATAATTACCGCCATAACGGTACAATTATCGAAGAAACCGGATATTCGCACTTCTTATGCTGATATACGCCGTATTTTGGAAGAAAAAAACATTACCGAACCCTCAGTCCGCACTATTTTTGATGCAGTCGTCGAAATTCGTACCCGTAAATTACCCGATCCTAAAGAATATGGCAATGCAGGCAGTTTTTTCAAAAATCCTGTCATTTCCATAGAGCATTTCAGGCATTTACAACAATCATATCCCGAAATTCCCCATTATCCCATTGATGACATCACAGTCAAAGTGCCCGCCGGATGGTTAATTGAAAAGGCCGGATGGAAAGGCTTCCGACGAGGCGATATTGGTGTCTCCCCCAAACAAGCATTGGTTCTTATCAATTATGGCAAAGCACATACCGAAGAAATTATCGCTCTTGCCAATGATATTGTCCAAGACATACAACAACGTTTTTCTATCACACTCGAACGTGAAGTTTCAATCATATAGATGTTGAAATTGAGTAGAACATGATTGACGCAACATAATAAGTCTTTCATTTTTAATAAAATATAATCTTCTATCGCCCCACCGAGTACATACATTGAAATCACCTATACAGTTCATGAACTTATACGTACTTTCTCTACAATTATTCCTGAAAACAAAGCATATCAATACATTTGATTATGCCGATAGGAGTCAAATCAGCATGAATATTTGCATGGAACATGTAAATTTATCATTGCACACTTGTTTGTTTGAATGAATATGCGTATATTGCCTTTGAATTGATGATGACCACGGCAAAGTGAGATAACACAGCAACCGGTAAAGAGATTTTGACGCATTGAAAAGAGATTTAGACGAGATGATATAAAGCCGTAATTCAGCAATTCATGATAAACTATTTTCCCGAACCATACACACTAAGTCTATAACCTTACTTTACCGACATTTACATCATTTTATCATCAATGCACAGCGCTGTAATTTGAAAGCGTTTGTGTAAAGAAAGGTTTATCATGAAAACACTCTTTATAAGTGCGCTTGCACTCTTTCTATCCTCCCAACTCTTTGCGCAGCAATGGGAAAAAATACAATATCCTGAGTTGTTAATGAAAAATATTAATCTATCTCAACCAAAGTTGATCGTTAACAACAATATTATCTACGCAATATCATACTCTAGTTCAGTTCCACTCTATACTTCTAAAGATAATGGTAGTACATGGCAAATGTGCGATACGAATGCTCTGAAAAATTTAGGTCTTTTACGTAATGGTGTACTTGACTGGTACATTTCTTCTATTGATTTTACAAAATCTGCTGCATTTGCAAGTATAAGCACCCATAATGGGAAAGTTTCACGAAATTTTCTCGGTCGTTCACGCGATAATGGACAAACATGGCAATTCATTGATTTATCCACAATTTCTCAGAATGCTATTGATTCTAATGTGTATAGTGTAACTGCTGATGATAGGACGGTTATTGTAAGCACAGGAGGTCCTGGTAATACAAATCTCTTTATTTCCACTGATGAGGGCGATACATGGAAAGAAATGGCTTTGCCGAGAAATACCGTCAATACTAATGGTAAAATCGCATTATTTCAAAATTCCTTCATGTATGAAGGGCGGTTTTATGATGGCAAAGAATTTATTAGTACAGGAGGAGCATATAACGGGCGGTTTTTACTTTTTCAAGACATCAATAATCTCGTGTCGCAAAAACTTTCTGATTTCCCCAAATGGGCTGATTTATCCCAAAAAAAAGAATATTATCTGCAATGTGATCGCTTAGCGATTGCAGGGCAATATTTTACATGTAACTCTTATGTATCGTATATTGAAAATTCTTGGGATTACGCAAAATCAAAAATAGAATTTACCCCTGACTTAATGAAAGATATTGACTATAATAAAACATCCGGCATTAGTATTAATCCATTCGATGTACATTATGATACTCCGGGAGCTATGTATTTTACTTTGCTCGTAAGAACACTTAAAGATAGTGCTAAAGTCCATCGTTATGTGAAAGTGTCACCTGCTCATGACGGGAATGTTGAAATACTTGCAGATGATTTTATTGTATCCAACTCGAACAACAATTATTATACGCCATTAATTGCTGTTACCGATAATGCAGTATTGATTGTAAATAATGGTGGTGAATTATATCGTTTTCAAAAGTCTTCAGTATCTGTCGAAGAGCAAGTTTTTGATGCAACTAGAACCTTAACTTTGCAGCCCAATCCCGCCAAAGAACAAATACATATTTCTTTTGATACACCCCTAAGCGGCATCTATACTTGTGAATTACATGATATGATGGGAGCAAGCATTGCATCTCTTGGCTCTGCCACACTCGGCAAAGGACAGCAATGGAATTTCGACCATGATATTCATACTCTACCCAATGGATATTATCGCCTCATAATCAAACATCAATCCCAAGTCTTTTCTGTACCTTGTATTATTCATAAATAATCAGCATGAAAATAAATCAAATCACAAAATTCTTGTATATCGCTATCCTCATTGTATTCACGACTTTTTCCGCCTCTGCACAATGGCAAAGTTGTACGCCTTTATACGGAGGATATTATTTTTCCTTACTTCAAGTCTCTGATAATATCATTATTGCAGGAAGCGGCGGTTATGGTACATTCCGTTCAACGGATAATGGTAGTACTTGGAACCGAGTCATTAATAGTAAAGATGGTTTAGCAATAACACAAAGCAGCACCTCGCTCTATGTGGCAAATGAGGAAGGCGTATATCGTTCAATGGACAGCGGTGCAACATGGACAAAAACGCAGCAAGAAGGATTACCAAAAAACCTTACGATAACAACTGTAAAAGCCGTTGATAATCAACTATTTCTCGGAGCTATTGAAGGTGCTTATCGTTCACAGGACGGAGGAGCAACATGGTCACAACTTATGACGATAGGCGATAAAGAAGTATGGAGTTTTCTTTCAGATAATGGAAAAATCTATGCAGGAACGGGAGGACAAGGATTGTATTTGTCAACAGATAATGGCAATACATGGAACTTTGCAGGTATGGATGGAATGACAATATTTTCTCTTTATATGCACGATGCACGGATTATCGCCGGGACGAATGATGGAATATTCATGTCAGAAAATGGCGGTAATTGGATTTCATCCGGCTTAACAGGGCTTTCCGTTGCGGCAATTCATTATCATAATTCGAAGTATCTTGCAGGCACAAGCACCGGAATATATTATTCGGATGATGGAGGAAAAACATGGGGAAATACAGAATTAGAAGGATATTCGATAACATCATTTGCCATATCAAATTCTGTACTCTTTACATCAACAAACAATGGTATTTTCAAAAATGATAATGGCAAATGGCTTATTACCGGGGCACATTCCTTTGGTAATAGTGTCTCAAGTATGACAACGCTCAATGGACGTATTTTTGCAGGTACGCAAAGAGGATTATATATTTCTGATAATGGAGGGATAAATTGGAATACCGTTCAATATGACGGGAACAGCATTACTACGATACAAGCCTTTGGAAATACATTACTCTTCGGTACTGACAAAGGTCGCTCATTTCGTTCCGATGATAATGGTAATACGTGGACAGCATTACGACTTTTACCTCTTGCCGGATATATTTATTCTTTTGCTGTCCGTGATAATTGGGTAATCGTCGGTACAAATGTCGGTATTTTCAGATCAAGTACGAATGGACAGATATGGGAACAAAGTAATACTCCGGCAAATCTGAAATCTTGTCGCACTATCATCTACGACAACGATATACTCTATGCAGGTGCAAACAATGGTGTGTACAGCTCAACCGACAATGGCGGAAGTTGGCAATTGCGGGCTGCTATCCAAACCGAAGTACGTTCTATGAAAAAAATAGAGAATCGTTTTTATGCGGGTACATCGGGCAATGGGCTTTTTTTCTCGGATGATGGTACACAATGGGCTAAAATAACAAATGGTTTTCCGGGTTCTACGGTAAATGCTTTATCGTCGCTTCCTCAGGGATTGTTCGTTGCCGCGTCAGAGGGTTTATTCTATCGGGATAATCAAGGTATGAAATGGAAAACTGTGAGCGCACCGTATATAATTATTCAAAATTTCTCCGTTCTTAATGACTCATTGCTCTATATCACTAATGGACAAAATATATCTTTTGCATCTCTTCAGGAAATTACTGATAATACTGTTGGGATATCAACTAATATATCCGTTAAGGGTTTATCATTATCCATAACACCACATCCTGTTATATCAGAAGGAAAAATTGTCTTTTCCGGTGATCAATCACTACTTCTTGCTCTTGAAGTATATAATGTTCAGGGTGAAATGATATATAAAAATATCCTCAATGATAGCATAGATAATTCTCAGTCCATCAAACTTCCGCCCCTCTCATCAGGTTTATATATTGTAAAAGCACATACGCAAAACGGTATTGTCACACTTCCTTTCATTGCACAATAATATCTACATCAAAAAAAAAGATTTAACAATGCCTATGAAATAGAATAATACTGATTTTTGAAATTTTATTCTCATCAGTTGAAAGTTATTCACAATGATTCGAATACTTATTGCAGTTCTTGCATTATGTCTCATAACGGATATTTCCTTACTGAGCCAAGATTTTGCGAAAGACACACTGTGGTCAGCAACAGTTCCGCATAATGGAACTATTTCAGCGAAGTTGATGTTTCATCCCGATGGGAATACCCTCTTTGCCACATCCG
The DNA here is from genome assembly GCA_017302855.1 of Candidatus Kapaibacterium sp. GTDB lineage: Bacteria > Bacteroidota > Ignavibacteria > Kapaibacteriales > UBA961 > UBA2353. The sequence continues at coordinate 1,467 of JAFLBY010000142.1, read as the reverse complement.
ATCATTATCTGTATGAATATCGTACGGATAATGGTTCATTGCTCAAGACACGTATGACCCAAAGCGGCAGTGCCATTATTGATTATCAGATAAGCCGTGACACACAAACCATTTTTCTTTTGACAAGACAATATATTGAAATTTGGGATATAAAAGCAGGATTTACAAAAAAAATTCCCCTGAAAAATCAAGGTGTTACCTCATTCGCTGTTTCATCGGACAACACTATTGCTTTTATTGGATATTATAATCGCGGCTTAGAAAAAATGTCTTTAATCAGCGGTGAAGTCCTTACCTCAACGCTTGAAGTAGGGTATGAAATATCCCTCAAACCGGATGAGAGTGAAATTGTCTGCTTTTATTCACCCATGACCCATAGAACAAGCATCGTCAATACTGATAATCTCAAAATAATTCATACATTGCCCCCAACCACACATACGCCGCAATACTCCGCTGATGGAAAATATATTATTGGCATTGCAAACAATAATTCCGTTTCTATTTATGACAGAACAGAAAATAAACACTATACCCTTTCAGGTCATAAAGGAAAAATAACAGGAATTTGCTTTGCACAGCAAGGAAAATACATCTTTACCTCCTCGCTCTATGAACCGGAAGATAATCATGGGTATAGAATATGGGACATAGAAAAAAAACAATTATACAAAGCGGGACCCGCACAACTCAATGCGCAAAAAATCACCCATTCACGGCATCAATCACTTTTTGCATTGAGTTCCGGCGATACAGGAAAAATTATTCTGTGTAAACATGAGGATTTACCATAATCTTGTGTACATCATTATTCGCTGACCGTCCACTTTTTTCTTATAACTATTTTTTCATTTTAGTGATTTTTCGATGATGAATACCATGAGATATACCATAACTTTGCTTGTAAGCATCATAATACCATTGCTTTGTCAAGGGCAGACCTTACTTCCCGACACTATACAATTTTCTCAATTACGTCATACACTTCTCGATCAAAAGCGTGTACTCTTCAGCGATACGAATTATAGTACAGGAAAATTATTTTCCATGTGGAATTATAGTGACGGTACGCCGACTGCAATCCATAATTACTATAATATGCAAGGCGGTTTATTGGTTGAGCCACAATCCGAAATACGATATCCGGCAGTATGTTCCACCGACACAAATTTTCTTATTGTTGTGAGCAGTGTGGTTAATTCTTTGATTGATTCTATTCCGCTGTCATCATTATCGGGCAGACATGATTATAAAAACCCATTATTCGGGCTTTCGCTGCATTATGATGTATGTGCACCCTCACGAGTAAAACATATAGCGGGAACAACGCGCTCTTATCACGAAACATTTCCTGATTGGACCGATAAATCCGGTGGCGCATTCGGCTTTATATCACGCACAGGTGGTGTTGACTCCGTTTTTGCCGATGGAAATAAACGACGTGTGTATTTTCCGGAAAACATTACT
>JAFLBY010000141.1 GCA_017302855.1 Candidatus Kapaibacterium sp. | reverse complement strand
TAATTTATCTATAAATAATAATAAGAGTAACAGAATAGTTTATTCTAATCAAGGTAATATAAAAAACTTAGCTAACAATGTGTTCGTGACAGGTCAACAAGTATCATCTCTTTATGCACACGCATATATGCCAACACAAATATTGAGTTCAGATTATTATGATATCGATAATAATGGTCCTGACGCTAAAGATCAAGGTACATATGTATTATTACATTATCGTAACAACGGATTTGTTAAATGGCGTTCTCCTTATCAAGGATTTTTGAATAGTCAAGCATCTAAAAAAGATGGACTTTACGATGGTGCTTCCGTAAGCTATGGAGAAAAAGAGCAAGTGTATTTATCAAGTATCAGGACAAAGACACATATTGCCTATTTTATTACAAATAAAACTAATACATCTGTGTCTAAAAATGGCGGGACAATTTTATTACAAGGTAGTTTGCAAGAAAGACAGGATGCATATCCTCCTCATCAGGATGAATCAATAGCAGGAAATTCCATAATTCCACCAAGAACATCCAATCGCAAAGAAGTATTGGAGAGAGTTGAAATATATACATTAGATGAGTCAAGTAAGCCTGTTGAGAAAATTAAAACAGTACATTTTTCCTACAGTTATGATTTAATGAAAAATACGCCTGATGCAGCACCGAATACGGGTAAATTAACACTAAAAAATGTATGGGAGGAAAACTTTAACATTAAAGAGGCGTATATTTCAAAATATTCATTTGAATATACGTATCCTATTGCGGCACCAGTTAATACACCTGTTTCTTATACATCACTCTTTTCACCACCTTCAGCCCCACAAAATCCCGACTTTAATCCTGAAACCATTGATGCATGGGGTTATCGTCAAACGAGTAACCGATACAGTCAGTTGAAGTATTGGAATAATCAGAACGAAGGAACAAATTTTGATCCTGCTGTTTGGAACTTAAAAACTATTACTACTCCTACAGGCTCAATAATTTATGTACAATATGAGCAGAATGACTATTCGTATATTCAAGATAAATATGCAATGACAATGCAAAAAGTCGTTGAAGTAATTAGCAATGGTAATGTCCACGAGTGTACAGTAGAAGTAGATGCCTCTAACAGACAAAATATCATAAAATATATTAATCAAAAAAATGTCCGACAACAAGAGTTTATGTATTGTAGATTTCAGTATGATGTCACTGCGAATCAAACTTTTGGTACTCGAGTTCTTGATGGATATTTCAGATGTTCAGATGTAAGATCGCATAGTAATAGTGATAAAATTATCATAAGAATGATTGGTGACCCTATTGACATAGCAAATGATTTTAGTAAAAAACATGATAGAACAACAGGAATACCCGGGGGAGATCCGAGTATAAGTTTTATTCTAGCCTTTATAACTGCTTCTGTTTCAGCTCTCACAACGGCTTTCTCTCCCAATCCGGTTATCAATACTGAAAATTCTTATATAAAAATACCTTTGTTGTCAAGTAAAAAGGGGGGAGGGATACGAACAAAAAGAATACTTACAGAGTCTCCATCCCATTCTCTTGAAGCAGGTGGACAAATGGTGTTGTATGGTGAAGAATATATTTATAAGACCTTTGACACAGAACTTGGTAGATATATAAGTTCAGGAGTCGCTACCAATGAACCGTCACTTATATCATTTGAAAATCCTTTAACCGGTATTTTGCCTACTGCATCGCAGTACTATAAAAATGAATCTAAATATATTTATGGGGATGATAAATCCGCATCAGAAGGACCTATACATCAAGGATTTCTTCCAAGTCCGTCTATCGGATATTCTTCTATTTTTACTAAGTCTATAAATACGGGACCATCTTCCGGTGGTTATATTCAGAGAGAGTTTTTTACGGTTAAGGATTATCCGACTATAAAATTCCAACAAGAAGAACCGGAAATTAATAGTGATATGCCTTCGGTATTTAATTTAACGATTCCATTTCTATATGAGGCAAATAGAGTAACGAAGAATTGGTCAAATGTAAAATATACACTTTCCATTTCTCAAAGACATGGCTTACAAAAAGCTGTTACTCATTTTGCCGGTACTCTTGATATAGATATCTTTCAAAATTCAATCCCTACACTGGGAGAAGTAGTGAGTCGCAGTGAATACAATTATTATGATGATCAAGAGGCAAAACCTGTTCTATATAGTAAAAATAAACCTTTACGCTTCGAGCACCTTGGTCAAGTACGAGAGTATTGGGGGGAAGATAAAATGTTGTTTCAACAAAACCATTTTCATGCTCTTGAAGCGAGTGTAGCTGCTAACACAACATTATTTCCACCAGCTTGGTTCGGATTAAATAGGCGATATAATTTTTCACAAGATATACTCACAACGCGTTGTGCTGTTGTCTGTGAAACAAATGTTCCTTTTTTAAAAGAAATTGTTACAAAAAGTGATAATATGGAGTCTTCAATGTCATATCTTGCTTTTGACCCTCATACAGGAGCACCTGTTTTGACAAAGTCAAAAGGAATTTATACTACTACACAGTCAGGCAATTCTCTCAAAGATACATATGTATATACTTATGCGCTTCCGGCATATACTGAGAATGATTCCAAGCAATTTTCTTCAAAAACAATGAATGAAGGAGTAATAATAATAGCCGATAATCCCGGTACAGATACTTATCATGAATCAGATTCACGTATTGGAAAAGTTAGTTCTATCAAGATACAAAGCTCAAATATCAATTTTACTGTTGTTGGGCAATCACCGGATGCCGGTGAAGTTCTATCAGATTTATTGACGATTGGCGATATTATTGAAATACAATCATTCTCATCTCCAATGACACAACTTTATAGTATAGGTTCTACAATAAGTACTTCATCGCAAGGGAATTATTCGTTTTCTCTGAATTCACTGAATTCTAGTCCTATTCTTAACCAAGACACTATAATAAGGGTAACAATTAAGAAAAGTGGTTATGAAAATAAAATGTCATATCCTTCAGAAACAATTGTATTAGCAGATACGGATAATAATCTTAATACTATAATGGAAGATATTACATCATATGCCAAAAAGCTATACGAAAGGTCAAAAGGGGCAGAGGTATTAAATACAGTACTATTTCGTGCAAGAGAAGTATCCCCTACAGAGATTTATGGTGAATACAGGAATTCTCTTACCGGTGAGCAAAATTTTACTTCTATGTATGAGATTACTCCTACAGTTTTTACTGTAAATGATTATATATTAAACGAGGAGTTAGTATATAATGATTTTAGTATCCCACATAACTTTTTCTTTAGAGCATTTTTAAATAGATCAAATCAGAATTTAAGCATTAGGTATGGATTTTATAATAAAATAGATATTCCACCTCCATCTGATCCTTGGGTTGAGGCTGGAGCTTTTTCTTGGGTTAGTGTTAACCATGTTCAAAGTAGTCAATTTTCAATTAATGATGATGGCAATTTTACGTGTGTTCGTAAAAAATACAGCGATGATTTACCTATTCTAAGAATCTATCCACGTTGTGGTAAACGTTACTCTTCAACAAATGATTGTATGACAAGCAATAGTAGTAGTGTGTTAATAGGGTCTCAAAGAAAAAATGCTTTTCCTTCGGAAGTCTATCCATATACCATATCGGCAAACCATATTGTATATAGCACGGAGTATGATTTAATACCGGAACGTCTGGCAACATCAATAACACATCCTATTGGATTAGTACAAAAAAAACTAAAACCCTATAAAACATTTATACTTCGTAACTCTGCTTTGTCAGGTGGAACCGCTAATTATAATTATGGAACGCAACCATTTACACCTTTTATTCCAAACGATCCTCGTTGGAAATTACTATCAATCATGGCATCATATAATGAACTTGGTATTCCTGTAAGCATTGGTGATGATTTTGGTATGTATTCTACTAATCGGTTTGGTAATAATGGAATATTACCTCTGTGTACAGGTTCTCAATCACGTGCATTTCGTAATCCGGGAGAGTATTATCATGATATTTATTTTCAGTCATTTGAGGACTATTCTCCTTTAATTCGTACCGGTGGTTCAGTAATAAACACAGTGAGTCACACAGGTAGAAAATGTCTCCGTATATCGCAGAACGGTACTTCAACAATACAGCATAATATTACACCATCAGATTATAATCCCGGCAATAGAGCGTATGAAATATCATTCTGGGCTTCAAGTGATAATATCGCTTATAGTACTAATTTAAATTTCTCAATAGGTGGTATTAATTGCTATGTTATAGCACCTGTTGCAAAAACAGTAACTATTGATAATAATGGGATATTGTGGTTTTTGTATCGCTTACAAGGAACTAATGTCAACAACTTGTTTACAAGTGCATTAACATTACAAATACAAAATTCTGAGTCAAATAGTGATCTCTATATTGATGATCTCAAAATCAGACCGATTGAGTCTTCGACAGTGTGTTATGTCTATAATCCCAGAACCTATCAAGTAGATGCTATACTTGATGATGAGCATTTTGCATCTGTTACGCAATATGATATGAGAGGCATTCCTGTTCGTTCATTACGTGAAACGGTTGGTGGTTGGAAAACAGTTGCAGAGCAGACAATGAATATTGTCAGAACAAATAGACCTTACCTCTATCCTTCTGCCAGTAATCCTATAATTCCCCAGATGCGAGATAATGGTTCAGCAATAAAGAATACACAGTATTCACTGCCGGATAATTCTCAGATGAATGCTAAACAATTTAATAGCGGTCAGGTTGACTTATTCCAATTACAACTAAGTCCGGATTCTAAACACATGCGTGTCCTTGGTGTTGATGCCGATTCTTCGCAATCAACAAAGAAAAAGCAACAATCAAGATCTGAACCCAAATAATTACTTTGAAACTATTTTATAAGTATCTGAAATAGAAGACCATGACTACATATTTTTATTCTATTGTGTTGAGCTTGATACTGTTGTCTGTTCAAACACTTACATGCCAAATAGGGATTGATAAAAGTTCTCAATCTCGGGTTAATCCTATGACATCGCAAAGTAGATTGGTTGTTGAAGGTAATATCTTTGATGATACTCTTGGTAATATTCAACCATTAGCAATAATTTCGGAAAAATATGATGGCATTTTTAATCAATCGCAACTTCTTGATCCTTCTACAGCAACGCTAAATTTACAAACAACTGGTACAACACAACAATACTTATGTGGTAATAAATGTGTCAAAAAAGGTGTTCTCAAATTACATCTTCACAGTGGTGGATCAACAAATACTATTGTGACGAGCAATTCAGCATGGAACTATAGTGTCACTCTTGAAATTACTCCTAATCAAGTATGTTCAGCGTTGCCTACTCCAAATACTATTACTCTAAATATTGATAATTCAAATCCAGAATCAGTCTATTATATTGAAGTTCCTTCCTCATGTTTAAAAGGACACGATATCAGTACCTGCCCGAACAATAGCAGTACTGGTATTACATCAATTACTATTCAAAAAACAACAAGTACTACTGTTTCTCCTCCTGTTGAAGTTGAATTGCAATTAGATGCCTCATTCTATTTAGAACATGAACAAGATATGCCTACTATACAGCCTGTATTGGGTTTTGATTTTTCTACAGTGTTATGTGAAACTCAGCCATATGCCTTTTATAAAAATTCAGGTTCAGCTGTAGATTTGTTTTGGCTTAATAATAATAATAATATTCCATGTCCTGATATTGTATCGTCATATCAAATTCAACTATTACGATTGTATAATACAGATGCAAATCCTACAATAGATGAGTATTCGATAGAGACAACGGTAGATTGGAATAAAGCATTAACATTTGAAACAGATAAAGAACGTTTAAGTATAAACACAATAAATGAGAGACAGATATCCATAACACTGTCTGAAGGGCGAGGATATTATACTTGGCGTGTGCGACCCATTTTTAACATTTACCCCGGAGGAGTGAACAATCCTCAAAATTTTGGGTTATGGAGCAATTCACCAACACAAGGTACCAATCTTGTGATTACAGATAACTGTGCGCCTAATACGGGGTGGGATATTAAGTCCATATTTTTTAATGAGGGTTTTGACAACAATACAAATTGGTCATATTCACGAGGATTTGCAGAAGCCGATAAGGACGGCATTAAAATAGGTGAGGGTATAGCATTTGCAAATTACCTTATGGAACCGGTTCAAAGCCAAGTACGTAATATGACAGATAACTCAACAATTATAAGTCATACTGTCTATGATTTATCCGGTCGTCCTCTTGTCACAACATTACCGACACCAATTGATGATAGAAATTATCTCGGCTATTACTCTAACTTTCTTGGAACAACACCCCCAACTTCTTTTACCTTTGATGGTGGTTCTCAATACTCGCAATCTCAGACATTGGGAAGTTCACAACCATCAAGTTACTATTCAGCTGCCGGAACTTCACAAATACCTGACGCTGATGAGATTCCCTATGGAAAGTTTAATGTCAACAGAGAAGGTAAAGTTTCCGTGATTGGAGGAATCGGTGCGCAAAGACGAATTGAGGCGGACAACAAAAACACAAAGATATCCTATGGAGGTGTTTCTGAGTTGGAGTTAACCTCTGTATTTGGTAAGGAGGCACCTCGTGTTAATGCTGTCACAAAATCTATTATTAAGGATGCTAATAATGTTTCATCTGTTGTATATTCAGATATGTCCGGTAATACTCTTGCCACATGTCTTGTAGCCGGAAACGATGAAGTGAATGCTGCATCTCAAAATGGTGGAGTTATTGCATCAGATAATGTTGCATCCACACTTCTCAATCCATATTATGAGAAGATTAACAGTTTAGAAATAGAAGATATTCTTACCGCAAAAGATAATACTACTTTGCTTACACCCAAAGTGGCAATCAGTTCAAAAAAGTTTATATTGAACAAAGGTCAAACCGTTAATTTTATATACGATCAAATTGATGAGGTGCCACACTTTTCCGTACTCGAGGGAGAAAATTCTTCGTGTTCCGAATCTTTTTGTAAGACATGTGATTACAATATAGTATTCAATATAAAAAATGCACGGAATGGCTCACTTATTCGCACAATCGGGAATATAAATCCGAATCTCACATCACCGGTGCCAAGAACAAATTTTTCACAGTTGGCATGTAATACTACACCACAGTTCAACGGTTATACTTTCAATGAATATCTTGATGAAGGTGAATACATTATTGAACGTGTTGTCACTGCCATGAATAATAGAATGGTTTCCGGTGCTGAAATCCCTTCGGAAGATATGTATGTCAATGAAGCATTGAATGGTATTCGACCATTACAAGATATTTTAACTGAATTATTTACACTGAGTGGTGTCCCTTCTTTAGATATTCCTATAACAGATTATCAAAATTATTACTCAAGATATTTCAATCAGTATAATATTTATAGAAATAATTATCTTACCAATAGTCGAAAAAGTATAAATAACTCTCCTCAAACTTGCCGGTTCATAGATTTACCCGAAGTATCGTGCTATAATCCTTGTTCGGTAGGGACTCCTGAATCAACAATAGCAGATAATTTGTTTAATGTATTGATAGATCAGTTATCAAAAGTGAAAGTGAAACCCCAAGAAGATCTTTCATCTGTTAATAGTATGGAACCGACCCCTACTCAAAAAAATGTTGATAATATGGCATTATTTTGCACAAAGGATGGTACTCCAAGAACTGTCACAGATTTCTTATGCAAAGATTTATTTGAAAATATGCTACAGTATGGGTACACGTGTGATCTAATGTATGCAGCTTGGGAGAGTGTTATACAAGAGTACATTATGGTGCTGAGAGGAAATATTGAAGCTGAAACGAATCCTCTTCCAACAGGGATAGGTACACCTACTGTTACACCGCTCTATCGAACTGACCCTTCTGTGAGTTCAGTGAAATTCTATGCATATACTGAAGATAATGGTGTTACACCGGCAAGAAAAGTGTATTTTGATATTCTCGAAAGATTTTTTGATAGAGTAAAATATTTTCGTTGTAATTTGAGTACTTATACATCAGGAAACACTGTTACAATACCCTTATCGGTTATCTATCAAATTACAAGCAGTCAACTTTATACTATTAATGAATTTGAAAGAATAAGACTTTCTTCATCTGCTACATTTGATGATTGTAAAGCTTCTTTTGGCACTATGATTGTCGGCAATAATATCACATTTAATATAACCGGGACTTATACTTCTGATGGACCGGAAGATGTCAATAAGCTTGGAACAATTACACGTACAGCTACTGAAGAATTTTATTATCGTTTAGATGCTTTTCATAGCTGTGTTAAAAATAATGCTCTTTTGTCGGATGCAGATTTTATAACGAAAGCTAAACGTGAATTAGGTTTATATTTTGAACAATGTGATATTGCTAAAGATAATACACCGCCTTATGTTTGTAGAAACAAACTCGTCAGTAGCATCAATGAACAATGCGAGGAACGTTGTTATAAAAGATACGATGAATTTCGTAATCTCTATATGGAGATGATAACTACTGCCGGGCAACCTCTTAAAGAAGATGATATTGATTGTGCAGTTCTTCTACTTATTGAAGATTGCGCCAAAGGTTGCAACTTGACAGTTAATGCCACCACAGGTGCATTAGAAGGTACAGTTGCATTTGAAGAAAGAATGCGCGGTCGAGTCACTCTTAGTTATGTACCTAATCAACAAGGTGATCCTGAAAGCCCCCCACTTTGTACCGGCGGACCGGGATTCAGACCATTAGGAAAAAATAAAGATTATAATGTTTCGGCAGCCAGTGCATTAACGGATTATCTCAATTATGAGTATGGTCAACTCACTCGCGCTATGACTAATTGCGATGCTCCTCCTGTGCAAGTAGATTTTGCTATTAAAGCATGTAATTTTTTGAGTCAAATGGGTATAGCACCTTGTCCTCCTTGTATTGAGGAAAGTCCTGTTCTTGCCAATCTTATGGTCTATCCCTGTTCGGAAGCGTATTTCGTCAATATAAAAGACCATATACCTGATGGTGGTCCTTATACATCAGAAGCATGTACGCTTTGCGAAATTATGTTTGTCCACGAAGAGATATGTGAACCTGTGGACTATATAACGAAACTTAATAATTGGCTCAATGATACATGGGGAACGATATTTCCAAATACATATCATCCGGCAATTACTCGCATATTTGAAAAACAGAATACAACTCCATTATATCCATTGTTTGGAAAAGT
>JAFLBY010000140.1 GCA_017302855.1 Candidatus Kapaibacterium sp. | reverse complement strand
GCTTCATACGTATTGAACGCAATGACATTTGGCGCATCGTTGTTTTGGGCTTTATTAATATACCTCTCAATCAATTAGCTTTTTTCAAAGGTCTAAGCTATACCACACCCGCCAATACGGCTTTGCTCTATGCTCTCACTCCCACTTTTGTGTTTATGCTTGCTGCTTTCACCAAACATGAAAAGCCGACAGCAAGGCGTTTCTTTGGCATCGCCATTGCCTTTGTGGGTGTACTCTTGGTTCTGTTTGAAAAAGGACTATCTTTCGATGCCGAACATATTACGGGCAATCTGTTAGTCTTGTCAGCAAGTTTTTCATGGGCTGTCTTCACAACCTATGGCAGACCCTTAGTGCTCAAATACGGTGCTTTAAATATGACGGCTATGGCAATGTTCGCAGGACTTGTGACCTATCTGCCTTTCTATGTTTTTATACCTGTTTCCACACAGTTTACCGATATTTCCCTTATGTCATGGGGTTCGATTGCCTATTTGGGTTGGATAACCAGTGGACTTGGTTATACACTCTGGTATATGGCTTTATCCAAAATACCGGCAAGCAAAGTCGCTGTATTTAATAATATTCAACCTGTACTGACCACCATTCTGACGATGATTATTTTTGGTATTATGCCCACAACGGTTTTCCTTATTGGCGGCGCAATAATTTTAGCGGGTGTATTGCTCACACAAAGAAGTTAAGACTAAAAAAAATCCCCTCTATCCGAAAATAAAGGGGATTTTCATCTGTGAACAATATTGTATTTTTAATATTGATAAAAACCGCGACCTGATTTTTTTCCAAGATATCCGGCTGCCACCATACGACGCAATAATGGACATGGACGATACTTACTGTCACCAAGACCATCATGCAATACTTCCATAATAAATAAACACACATCCAAGCCAATAAAATCGGCAAGTTGTAATGGTCCCATCGGATGCGCCATACCTAATTTCATCACCGTGTCAATATCTTCGGCGGAAGCCACACCTTCCATCAAACAATATACCGCTTCATTAATCATCGGCATCAATATTCTATTAGAAATAAAGCCGGGATAATCTTGGACAGATACGGGTGTTTTGCCTAATTCTTTTGCCAAAGTTTCTATGATTGTATATGTTGCATCGCTGGTCGCTATACCACGAACAATTTCACATAATTTCATCACGGGGACAGGGTTGAAAAAGTGCATTCCTATAAATTTATCCGCACGTTTTGTTGCTGCACCTAATGTTGTGATAGAAATGGAAGAGGTATTGCTCGCAAAAATTGTTTCATCTTTACATACCGCATCGCATTGTTGGAATAATGATATTTTTACTGCTTGATTTTCCGTCGCTGCTTCTACGATTAAATCTGCTTCTTTTGCGGCTGACGACAAATCGGTTGAAAGCGAAACACGAGCAAGAATATCACTTTTTTGTGCTTCTGTGATAGTCTCTTTTTTTACTTGACGCGACAAATTTGCATCAATGGTTGCAAGCCCTTTTTGTAATGATTGCTCACTGACATCAACCATTGTTACTGCATATCCTGTTTGTGCAAAAACATGGACAATACCATTGCCCATTGTTCCCGCGCCTATAACGACGACATTACTGATTGCCATACGAAAAAACCCTTTGTAAAATAAATAATTATTGTTTTGATTGTCGCTTATGCGATATATATTCAACAATTGCCGGAACTATGGAAAGTATAATAATTCCAATGACGACAAGTGAAAAATTCTTTTTGACTATTTCTATATTACCGAAAAAATATCCTGCCAAAGAAAGAGAGATAATCCACAATAAAGCACCAACAATATTATAGTACAAAAATGTGGAATATTTCATGCTTCCTACGCCGGCAACAAATGGCGCAAATGTTCGCACGATGGGTACAAAACGTGCAATAATAATTGTTTTTCCGCCATATTTTTCATAAAAACGTTCTGTTTTCGCTAAATATTCCTTTTTGAAAATGCGAGAATTGCCTTTTTCAAACGGTTTTAATCCAAGCCGATGACCAATCATATAATTAACAGTATCGCCCGCAATAGCCGCAATTATCAACAGAATCATCATCACGATAATATTGAGTGAACCCGTAGCACACAATGCCCCAACGGCAAATAGCAATGAATCACCCGGCAAAAATGGCGTGACCACAAGACCTGTTTCCGCAAAGATGATAAGAAACAGTATGGTGTACATCCATACGCCATACGTGGCAGAAAGAGTGGTCAGGTGCTTGTCTAAATGTAAGATAATATCCAAAAGTGATTGTATAATTTCCATTGCATTCTTTGAGTAAATATAATCATGACTCCTTGATGTTCATATCGTTTTTTCGCTGCTTTGTTACCCTGTGGCAATACATTCAACCGAATTTCACGATTCCAAACATAAAGCAAAAATACGGGAAAGCAAGAATATGATTAGTTCACCATGACGAGAAATGAGCGCATCGTCCCATAATCCACCATCAAATTCGATACATGGAACTCCGCTTACAAGCAATGAAAAAGAGCAAAACAGCGTTACTAAACCTATGCAGCGGCGGCTTTTCCGTAATTTTGCATCCAATTATCATTATCAATGACCAATATCATTATGAATATAGAAATACCGATTCTCAATGAATCACAAGAGCAAGCTATTGCAGAACAACAACTTGGAAGAAAGTTATATGTGGAAACATACGGCTGTCAGATGAATGTCAATGACTCCGAAATCGTCCAAGGAGTGATGCACAAACATGGCTATGAGATGACAGAAAAGCCCGATGATGCGGATGTTATACTCTTAAACACCTGCGCCATACGTGACAATGCCGAGCGCAAAATCCACGAAAGACTCACCCATTTGAAGTATTACAAAAAACGTAATAAAGATTTGGTCGTGGGGCTTTTGGGCTGTATGGCGGAACGCTTGCGCGGCGATCTTCTCGGCGAAAAAAATCTTGTGGACTTGGTTGTCGGACCCGATGAGTACCGCCGTGTACCCGAATTGGTGGAGAATGCTCTTGCCGGTGATCAAGGCATTGCCGTCAAATTATCTCGCGTGGAAACCTATGACGATATCATCCCATTACGTACCGAAGGTATTGCCGCATGGGTATCCATTATGCGTGGTTGTGATAAATTCTGCACTTTCTGTGTGGTGCCATTTACTCGTGGCAGAGAGCGTTCCCGTGCTTTGGATTCCGTCGTGGATGAAGTTCGCCAACTGTGGGATAATGGATTCAAAGAAGTGACCTTACTCGGGCAAAATGTTAATTCATATAATGATGAAGAAAGTGGTTATGATTTTGCCGATTTATTAGCTGCCTGCGCAAAAGCCGTCCCCGCCATGCGTATTCGCTACACAACATCGCACCCCTATGATATGAGCGATAAACTCATAGAAACAATGGCGACATACGATAATATCTGCAAATACATTCATTTGCCCGTTCAATCAGGTTCCGACCGTATTTTGAAATTAATGAATCGCCATTATAGCGTTGAACATTATCTTGAGCGTATAGCAAAAATTCGTGAATATATGCCGAATTGTGCTTTATCCACCGATATTATTGTCGGTTTTTGTACCGAAACCGATGAAGACCATGCACTTACAATGGAATTAATGAAACAAGTGCGCTATGACGGTGCTTATATGTTTAATTATTCGCCGCGCGAAAATACCAAAGCATGGAAAATGGGCGATGATGTGCCACTTGACATCAAAACAGCCAGATTAAATGAAATTATTACCTTGCAAAATAAAATCTCCGATGAAATAAATAAATCCGAAATCGGCAAAACATTCTCTGTCCTCGTCGAAGGTCCAAGTAAACGTAATCCGCAGGAATGGCAAGGCAGAACAGATACCAATAAAGTAGTAATTTTCCCCCATGATCTTGATGAACAACAACAAAGCGATTATGTTATAGGTGATTGCATCAATGTCATCGTCCAACGAAGTTCCAGTGCAACCTTATTCGGAGTGCGTGTATAAGACAAACTATACTGATTCACAGCACAACCGATGAAACAATGTAACCGCAATGGCGGTTCATGTATCATATCGGTGTTTATTTCACACATAAGGTTCATTACTATGAAAACATCTTTGTTGATTGTCGGTATTATCGCCGCTTTTTCTTCATTGTCTGCCCAACAATCATTGCCCGCCGTCAATGTGTCTATCTACAAAAACGGATCGGCATTTTTTACCAAAAACGGCACTGTCCCCGTTGTCAATGATACGGCATTCATTCCCGTTCCCAATGCAGTTATCGGCACATATTGGCTCACAACACCCAAAGAAAATCTTATCAAAAATATAAGCTATAAAAGTAAAAAAATCACGACAAAAATCAAAGACGGTGATGTCCGCGAATTACTCCGTGCCAATGTAGGCAAGACTGTGTCAGTGTCAATTCCCGCCACAGAAGGAAAAACACAAACCGTCACCGGTACCATTGTAGGATTCTATGAAATGATGTCAATGGTAAAAATAAGCGATGGCTTCAAAACTCGTTTGGTCTCATTTCATGATATTGCCGATATTTCTCTCGACGGCATCAATGATTATTTTTTGCGTGACAGTATTGTCTATATGGCGCAAATAATACCCACAAAACAACTCACACAATTAGAAATAACCGAAACATCATTGCAATCAAATATTTCGTGGATTCCATCCTATTATCTTTCCTTAAAAGATGATAAATCGGCACGATTGGAAATGAAATCACTCATCGAAAATTATAGCGGTGAAGTCTTCAATAATACCAATACGGAATTAATTGTCGGGATGCCTCAATTAGGTTTGGGTTTAAATCCCGATCCGGCGACAACACAAGGGTTTACTCATGCCGGAGGTGGATATAATCCCGTAATGCAACAAAGTATGTATGCAAATAGTTTCAAAGCACGATCAATGGGTATGATGGAATCAGCGGATGCTTTATCCGTTGCACCTACTTCTACTTTTGCTGCAACAACAGAAACAGGCGATGATTTGTTTATCTACAAATTGGGAAAGATTTCTCTTCCCAAACAATCAAAAGCAAGTTTTCCTGTATTTGCCACTACCCTTTCCTATAAAAACCTGCATGAATGTGAAATTGCTGATTATACCAATTTTGAAAACATGAAATATATTCAGCCCAATGACAATGTGCATGATGTGTTTCATTCCATCGAAATTACCAACTCTACAGACTATCCTTTAACCTCCGGCACAATTATGGTAACCGATAAAGATGGTCGTTTCACAGCCCAAGATCAATTAAAATATGTACCCAAAAATGGCATAGGTATCATTCGCCTCACAAAAGAAATCAATATTTCCGTCAAAAACAGCGAAGAAGAAATTGAACGCTATGACAATGTAAAAAAAATCAATAAAGTTTCGCTAAACAAAGTAAAAATACGCGGCACCATCACTATTAACAATTATGATCAAGACTCAAAAACAATTACATTGAAAAAAAATATTAATGGTACAATTACCGTTGCCAATGATGGTAAAGTCACTAAAGTAAGTCAGTATTATGGCAATAATCCCATGAGCAATGTAACATGGGAAATAACAGTTGCTTCCGGTGCAAAAAAAGAAATTGTCTATGAATATGAAACATTATTCTTCCCATAATATTCACAGCATTTGAATATCGCATATCCCCTTGTATAATTTGCATATAAGGGGATTTTTTTTAAGGATTACTCTATGTCCTCACCTTCTATCATTTTGGAAACGGAGCATTTGCTGATGCGTCCCTTTGTGGAAGATGATAAAGAACATTATATAAGGATTACTCTATGTCTTCACCTTCTATCATTTTGGAAACGGAGCATTTGCTGATGCGTCCCTTTGTGGATGATGATAAAGAACATTATACTGCGATGATGTCCCATCATGATGTGCACACATGGCTTGGCAATAGAGCATTATCTCCTCATGAGCGCATCCTTACTTTAATGAATTACTTCAATCATCAGTATGATATTCATGGATATGGTGTTTCTGCAATTATAGCCAAATCAACAGGTCATCGTATTGGCGCTATGCAGGTGCATTATATTGTGAACCTATGCAATCCATCGAATATCTTAATGCATTTCATCCTGATTTTTGGGGGAATGGTTATGCGAAAGAAATAGGCAAAGCATATCTATCCTCTTTTGCGGAGCATCATCGCTCGTTATGTTCTCTCATCGCACTTATATATCCCGATAATGTACGTTCTATACATGTCGTTGATGCTTTGGGCTTTACACACTGCGGACAAAAAGAAGTATTTGGCAGTTCATTACATTATTATGAAAAATCATGGTACGTTCACTATTTTTCTCATGAATTAGTTTTACTTACTTTGTATATTTGCGCTATTGAGTTCACTAATGATGATGTATATGATATCTAGAACCGCAATTTTTCTCATGTTTGTCTCTTTTTTTTCCACTTATGCGCAAAAGACAATAATCCCCAAATCGGTTATTGATACCACTTCGGGTGAGAATAGAGCACCTGCATTTTCAGATAAAGTTCAAACTATCGACACCATTGCCATTGAAGCAGTACGCTTACCCCAAGACCGATCATGGCTTGAGGCGACCAAGGGAACATATCTCTATGCCGATAAAAAAACGGAAGTTATTACTATAAAAGACAAAGAAGCGGCAATTACAGAAAAATACGGCAGACAAATATTTGCTAAAATACCCGGAGTCTTTGTCTATGATATGGACGGCACGGGAAATCAGGTAAATATTGCAACACGCGGATTAGATCCTCATCGCGGTTGGGAATTTAATATCCGCAAAGATGGTATCATCACAAATTCCGATATGTATGGTTACCCTGCAAGTCATTATAATATCCCGATGGAAGCAGTCGAACGTATTGAACTTGTTCGTGGAACCGGCTCATTACAATATGGCCCACAATTCGGCGGAATGCTCAATTACATAAGCAAACAACCCGATACCACGACATCATTATTTTTTGAGAGTATCAATACCGTAGGTTCGTATGGATTGGTCAGCACCTACAGTGGCGCATCGGGAAAAATCGGCGCCATACGTTATAGTGCATGGATAAACAAAAAATGGCTCGGCGGCTATCGTGATAATGCTGATTCCGAGTATGGAGCTGAGGCGGTCACACTTTTTTACGATATCTCACCCGCAATGACACTCAAAGCCGAATGGACCCATTCCAACTATCTCATTCATTTGGCTGGTCCGCTGACGGACAGTATGTTCGCTATTAATCCTCAAATGGCAACACGTTCACGAAACTACTATAGTCCCGATATTCATGTTCCTTCGCTCTCACTGCTATGGAATATAGCCCCTCAAACGACAGTTCATTGCACGCTCTCCGGTATTATTGGCGATAGAAATAGTGTGATGTTCGACAGACCCCCAACCATAGCCGATACCATCGTCGCTTCTACCCTACAATTCAATAATCGCCAAGTGGATATTGACCGCTTTAATAGCTATACTGCCGAAATACGCTTATTACAAACATATTCTCTTTTCGCTGCCGACCACACCTTGACAGCAGGAATGCAATATTTGAATAATGACTTACATCGTCGTCAGCAAGGCAAAGGCACAACGGGTTCTGACTTTGATCTTACCCTTGTTTCACCCGTGTGGGGCAGAGATTTACATTTTACGACTCAAAATATTGCCATATTTATAGAAAATCGCTGGATGATAACCGAACGCTTTTCACTCAATACGGGCATACGCTTTGAGACAGGGCAAAGTGAAATGACCGGCATTATTTCGTATTATTCTCCATCGGAATTACCAACGACTATAGAACGTTCATTTCCTTTAATTGGCATAAATGCTCTCTATTCTCTCACAGATGCCATAACATTCTATGGTGGATATTCTCGCGCATATCGTCCCGTCATTCTCAAAGATATTATTCCCGCTTCAGTCTTCGAATTCTCCGATAAAAACTTACGTGATGCCGATGGATTTAATGCGGAAATAGGATTCAGAGGACATAATGATTTTCTGCAATGGGATATTTCCGGTTTTTATCTTCGCTATAATAATCGTCTCGGCATTCTGGCACAAACAACAAATGATGGCACACTGACATTATTGCGCACCAATATTGGCAATGCTGTCACGGCAGGATTGGAAGTATTTTTACAAGCTGACTTTGTCCTGAATTCCGATATGCTGTTTTCAGTCTTCACCTCAACATCATACATGGATGCCTACTACAGCGATGCAAAAATACGTTCGGGCAATACGAATATCTCTCTTGATGGCAATGCCGTAGAAAGTGTGCCCGCATGGATTAGCAGAAATGGATGCACTTTCAGATATTCACATTTCTCCTTATCACTGCTTTCCAATTATACAGCAGAAAGTTTCGCTGACCCGTTGAATAATGTTATACCTAATCAAAGTGGTTCTGTCGGTTTAGTGCCTGCATATCATATCATGGATATGTCAATAGGATGGAAAATCAGCAAAAACATAAAAATACTGTGTAATGTGAATAATATGTTCGACACTCACTATTTTACCAAAAGACCTCAATTTTATCCCGGTCCGGGAATCTGGCCCTCCGACGGAAGAACAATATCAAGTACTATCGCAATTACGCCATAACCATCATCTCTTCTCTAAAAAACATTATCGGGACAAGACACAACACCTATTCGACAACAATAATCAAACATAATAAAACCATAACAATGCTCTCATGTACCATGAAAAGTCTTTTGGTCATCATCAGTGAAATTGCAGATGCAAGAGAAAGAGAATAATCCTTATTCCCAAGGCAAAACAATACCAAAATAGAAGAAAACAAGTCAAATAGCAATCATGAGCAGTGAAGTTGCAATCAAATGAGGTGAAGTTGCAATCAAATGAGGTGAAGTTGCAATCAAATGAGGTGAAGTTGCAATCAAATGAGGTGAAGTTGCGCTACGACGGTGCATTTTTCCCCTACGACGATGCATTTTTCCCCTACGACGGGGCATTTTTCCCCTACGACGGGGCATTTTTGGCTTTGAGAACTGCTTTGGAGAGCTATGGCTTTGGCATTATTCCATCGCCTTCCTCTCATGGGAAGGACGGAGCTTCATTCAAAACCTATAAGGTTTTGAAAACCTTATAGGTTTAAGGAATGGAAATGACGGGGTGGATGTATTTTTTTTCAATTAGCATATCATCCATTCAGAATTATGAGTTTTTTTATTGTATATATTCCTCTTGTCATTTTCTCACCTCACAATATAATAGTGGCGGGTATATATTTCTGTGCCTACACGAATGCGGACGATATACATTCCGCTCATTTGCGATTCTGTATTAATT
>JAFLBY010000014.1 GCA_017302855.1 Candidatus Kapaibacterium sp. | reverse complement strand
GACGCGACTCACCAGCCGATACATAATAACCGCCTGATCCATAAGGGATTAAATCATTGGTAACATTAATCATGTATCCTGCAATATCATAGGTCAATTCTTTGACAAAATTGTGCTGGTTTTCCGAGATAATTATATTTTTTACACCTATTTCTGTGGTTATGGATCGAATTGGCTCTAATAAAGGGTTTACCGCAGCAGGGACAGTGACTCCCGAAACAGCAGCAGGGTCTGTTTCATTGCCTGCGGGTACTTCCACGCCTCCACCCACATTCGCATACACGCTTAATGTAGGTTCAATACGCCATGTAATGCCAAATTTAGGAGTCACTTGTGTAAAACTTTTACTGCCGTCAATAATTGCCACATTCCGAGAATTACTGCCGACGCTGTCGCCGCGAAAACTATAATCATTACTGCTATTAAAATATGTGATATTATCATAGCGCAAACCCGCAGAAACAGATACTTTGTTGTCCATAAGCGATAATTCTTCCTGCAAAAACACCCCGAAATTATTAGCACCTTCGGACTTAATACTCCGTGGATATTTCCCTTTATCAGCTTGGGGTGATAATTCAAAAAATGCAATGCCGCCATCTTGATATTGTTCATCAAACCCCACCAAAGTACGTAACCACATATCATCAGAAATTGTAGTTTTAATACCAAGAATGGCATTGCCGCCCACATGATAGCGATTAAATTCTCTGAAGGTATTTCGTTCAGAACGCTCCAGATATTTAGTTTGGATAAATGTCATGGTATTGAGCGTAATATTTTCCGAAAAATTATGCTCAAGAGTTGTACCGATACGTCCTAAACGATTAAATCGGCGTTCATCACGTTGTACGTATGTCGGACGATATACCCTTGTGTCATTTTGTGCTTGCCATGCTGCGGAATCATATTGCGAAGGTGTTAATGGTCCGGGAATTTTAAAATTATTACTTGCACCCACAAGAAAAACATTCAATTTGGTATTTTGTCCAAGGGATGAAACCAGACCGGCATTAAATTGAAATAAGGAACTGCGGCTATTTTCGCGCCATCCTTCGAATGAGGTATTATTGGTGGAAAGATATAATAATCCCGCATCGGTATTGGTACCCATGCGCAATGACTGCTTCATAAAGCCGAAACTGCCGTTTTGATTGGTCAGTGAGATAAACGGTGTGCGTGTTGTAGGAATAGTGCTGATTGAGACAATACCACCGGCAGCATTGCCCCATAATGCTGAGGCATTGGAGCGAATAACTTCAATGCTTGAGGCACCGCTTAAATCAATTAAATCGAAAGCTGTGCGACCATCCGGCTCGGTATCGGGAATGCCGTCCTGATAAAAACGCAGACCACGCGATGTGCCTGCATTGGAACGTTCGCCGGCACCTCGAGCACCAAAACCGCGTATAGTCACACGCACATCTTGATTACCAGAACGTGATTGCACCAAAGCACCCGGCACGAGAGATAAGACTTCGTCCAAACCATAGCCGCGTGCATTTTCCAATATCTTTTGTGGAACAACTGTGATAGCCAAGGGAACTTCTAAATTTATTTCTTTTTGGCGTGTTGCCGTGACAACCACTTCTTGGGTTGATATTTCTCGTATTGTTGTGCTGTCTTTTGTAGATGTTTTTTTTGTTTGTGCACTGACCGATGTCAGACAACAAAGTGCTATTAATGAAGAAACTATTTTTTTCATTGGTAATAATTATAATAAAAATAAAAAGATAAGCCTTGCCCATTGTGTGGATGGGAAGGTACATAGAGAGAAAAACGGTACTGTTCAGATGCTGTGAAATACCCATCATAACAGTCCGTGCAGACGAAAGTTAAAAGCCGTAAAGAGTGGGTTTATGCTTCCGGTGGTGGGGAATAAATAGGGAGGGTGACAGAATATGTTGTAAGGGGATACCCTACATAGTGAGTAACACAATCGTCAAGAATATGTTTGTAATCATCTTTATCGGGCGGTTGACTGTCTTTGATAATGTGATGGACCAATGCCCTGTGTTGATTTTTTATAGGCAACTTACTATCATGCGATTGAAATACGGCATAACATACCGATCGAAGCATTTTCTCTTGACGGTCATGGACACACCGAACTGTATAGGTACCATTTTGTTCTAAACGAGATGAAAAAATATCATACATCTCTTCGCCGATGCGAATTTCTTGTTCTTCTTCAAGATATTCCGCATTGTCATAACCCACCACGCTATGGTTATCGAGTGTGAATTCAAAGAATGTATCGGGTACATGACACAACAGATAGGCACGTACCGATGCTTTACTCCAGCGTTTTACCATAGAGTGTGCAATGGCATACCCCGTTGAATTGATGAGTAGAGTCATCATCAAAAGGGTGGCAATACCATATCGGTATCGGAACAAAAAGTGCATTCTGAACAAAACGTTTACTGTTGGTCTATCTGTTTTAGTTGTGCGAAAATACGAGTACAGCAGCATATAAAGTCCAATACATTGTGGTTTTGCTCATAAGTGATATAGCGTTGAGATCAACACAATGTTAAATGTTGTGAAGAGCAATTGTTAAATGTTGAGAAAAGAAGTCTTCTTTTAACCTAATGTTTTTCAATGAATTATTTGTGAAATTGTTAATTGTTTATCTTTTGTCTTTCAAATGTTCTGTTATTGGGAAAGTTAACTTTGTTGTAATACCGTCATATTAATTATAAGAACAGTTGGCTAAGTTTGTATAACAATACAATGAGGTCTATCCATGAAAAAACAGTTACCCTATGTTCGTAATCTCTATGCTGCGATGAGCGAGGCAGCGAATCCTGACTATGCTCCCGCCATGAAAAAGTACATGAAAGATGTATGCGATTTTATGGGAATAGCATCGCCTGTACGTTCAGCACTCTTAAAGGACTTTATCAAGAATGAAGGTTTGCCCGACTATGAAGTATTACCATTGGTGGTGCGCCAGCTTTGGCAATTACCCGCAAGGGAAATGCACTATTGCGCTATTGATATTAGCGTCAAACTCAAAAAACAATGGGATGATGATATACTCGGATTAAGCGAAGAAATGATACTTATGACTTCATGGTGGGACACGACCGATGCCATTTCTTCCGGAATCATTGGCGAATATCTGAGAAAGCAATCGCAAGATCGTATCCGCAAATATGCCGAACATCTCATGAAGTCAGAAAATATTTGGTTGCAAAGAACAGCCCTTATTTTTCAACGTAAATATAAAGATCAAACGGATAAAGAATTATTATTTTCACTGTGTGAGCGTTTATCCGAATCAAAAGAATTTTTTATACGCAAAGGGATGGGATGGGCTTTGCGCGAATATGCCTATAGAGAACCGGAACTTGTGCGTGATTTTGTCCTATCACATTCTGTGAGTCCCCTCACACGCAGAGAAGCACTAAAACATATAGGAGAGTAAAATAACAATGGAAATATAAAAAAATTATTTGAGTGATATATAAAAATATCGTATATGATTTTATTAATGATTCGATAGCAATTATCGTGCGATAGAGATTAATCCACGATATAGTGGCTGTGTATTATTTCCTATGGTAATGATATATATTCCTGTCGGTATATGCTGAATGGGGAATGTCGCGGATTCTGTTAATGAAAATGTGTGCAATAATCTTCCATCTAAAGTCAAAATTGAACCTTGAGAATTATGGGGAATATTTTGTGCTGAAATATGAAGTATATCTTGCGCCGGCTGAGGGAAAGTGTAAATATTGTCCGAAGAAAAATTCTGTTCATTCGTGGAGGTAAGAATACCGATATCCGTTTTCCAAATGGACGATCCTTCTGCACCGACGAATAAAGTATTATCCACAGCAAGAAAGGAAAAAACAGCTTTTTCGGTAAATCCTACATTTTTCCATGTTTCGCCATCATTATTACTATATGCCACCCCTGTCAAAGTGCCTGCAAAAATCCGCCCTGATGCCACTGCTATTGAACGTATATATTCAGAAGATAAACCTGATTGCAGCATAGCGGATTGATTATCGCTGAGCCGATAGACCCCATCACTTGTTGTCCCCGCAAATAATTTTCCGCTTCGCACGGCAAAACAGCGCACATCTTGATTTTCTAGAGAAAATGGATACCAATTTCGGGCATTGTCGGAGCTGCGAAACATACCATTGCCCCATGTGCCGGCATAGAGTGTGGTGCCAATTATATCCAGGGCAATAATATATTCATTGGTTAATCCGGCTTCAGTCCATGTTTCGCCATTATTAGTGCTTCGATAAAGACCTACACGTGTTCCGGCATAAATAATACTGTCGCTGAGGGCAAAAGCATATACCTTACGGGAAAGCAAGCCATTATTGTGTGTCGTCCAAGTATTGCCATCATCCAGACTGCGATAAATGCCATTATCTGTTCCCACATAGATGGCTGTATCTCGCATAATAATAGAATTGACGGATTGTTGTTCAAGTCCCACCGGCTGCCATGAATTACCTTTATCTTTACTGCGATATATACCGTCGCCAAGAACACCGGCAAAATATGATTGTGTGGCAGAAATACTCAATGCCGTTACTGTATGAGCCGCAAAACCTTCATTCATCGCTGCCCATGTTGTACCATCATCATTGCTACGATACATTCCCGCATACGATGTCCCCGCAAAAATCCACGACCCATAGACATACAGCACATTCACAAAAGGCTGTGCAAATGACACAGGATTCCATGTGATACCATTATCAGTGCTTTTCAATATACCTTTTCCTAATGTGCTGATAATAACGCTTGATTCCGTACTTACGATAGAACTGACAGACATATTATCAATGTTTACGGTATCCCATGTTTTGCCATTATCTGTGCTGCTGAAGGCACCCGTTAATGTGCCGAGAAATAATGTTGTTCCATGCCGCGCATAACATTGAATATAAGTTTTTCCGGGAGTTGTCGTGAAAGCCGTCCATGAATTTCCATTATTATTGCTGAAAAATAAACCATCATCGGTTCCGGCATAGAGAATATTGGCATTGACAAATAAAGTATTAATACGTTTGCCGCTTAATCCGGCAGAAGTCCATGTTGTGCCACCATTGCCGCTGCGAAATATGCCATAGCCGTTTGTTCCCGCAAAGAGCGTATTTGATGAAGACAATAATGAGATAATGCCCCCATTTTGCAAACCTGCATTATTGGGCGATGTCCATGAATTTCCTTCATTTGTGGTGCGGAAAAATCCGGTATGCAATGTGCCTGCGCATACTGCGGAATTAACAATTGCCAATGATTGTATATAATGTTTTGTGAGTCCTGAATTTACGGATTGCCACGATGAGCCATTATTAGTGCTTTTATAGATACCACCGCCATTTGTGCCTACGAAAAGAGCATTTTGCGTTGAAGTGATGCTTGTCACACGCCCGCCAAAAGGTCCTATGCACTGTGACCATTGTGCCTGAACTACACTTACAACTATGAGGAAAAAGTTTAGAATGATTGCACTTAGTCGCATCATTATGCCAAAAAAGTTAATAATAGTAACTGTAATTTACGGATTATATGAATAATAGCATAAACAAAGTAAGAATTGTGAGTGGGTGAAAGCCGAATTGTGCGAAAAAAAATCCCTGTTCTCAGAGAAGAACAGGGAAGAAATCAGTGGATGTGATGTGTGAGTATTTGTTACAAATTTACATCTATGCCAAAATACATATTACGTTCCGCCGCAGGAAAAAATTGACCACCTTCACCGCCTGCGGCATAGAGTGCATTAGCAATATTATTGACTTGTAAACGCAAACGCAATGATTCAAATGATAAAAACTGCGGTAATTCATAAGCAATATCTGTATTGAATACCGTGTAAGCATCCAAACGATTATCGAGATACGGTATTGCTGACGGATTTATGGCACGAATTTCTAATATTTTATCGCCAAAATTATCTGTTCTGATACCACGAACATGGCGCATGGTCACTGCCCATGAAAGATTGCCTAAACGATATTGGGCAAACATACCCGACAGAAAATCCGGAAATCCCGCAATCGAATTACCATTTAATGAGATGCCACGTGTTGTACTGTCATTAATATTCGTAAAATAGGTCATATCAATAATGGTATTAGTACTGATATTGGCATTGCCTCCGATGGTAAGTGCGCTATTATCCGTAGTGAAAATAACAGCCGCTATATCTGCCTCCAGACCCACATGACGTGTGCGGGGTGCATTGCCGTCACGAGGAGCGCCGAAAATATCTAATTGACCGCTTCTGACTAATTCATTGCTAAATTCCATCCAATAGCCCGTCATATTAGCTTTGATAATACCATCGGTAAATGAGCCGCCTATTTCTATGTCCAACATACGTTCAGGTTTTACCAATGGACGAGAAAAATCAAAATTACCATTATTATTTTGCTGGAATAAAGGAATTGCACCGCTTGACCAACGCTCACTTGCATTATATAAATTATTCATACGAGGTTCGCGTGATGTGAGTGCCAAAGAAAAAAAGCCGCTCCATTGCTCATCAATATTCCAATGAACACCCAAACGAGGATTAAAAAACAGATAATTGACGGTAAAAATATCACCGCCATTTTTTCCTACTATGCCATTATCTGTTGAGTATTCAACAAATTGCCCGCCTTTTTTTTCATTGGCAATAGTATAACGATGATGAACTATTTGTCCTTCAATATTGAGCATAATATTGGGTTGCAGATAATATTGCTCACGTGCGAATAATGAAAATATATCACGTTCACCATTATATTCATAGACACGAAACTCGGGATTGTAATTTGCAGGTAAACCTTCTGCAAAATTGATTTTTCCCCAATGTTCGGAACGATGTATGCGTAATTCCGCACCGACAGATAATTCGCCTTGATTATGTTTCCAAAGTAAACGAGGCACAATGCCGCCATGTCTATTGCCAACGAATGCTTTAAAAATTGTACCTGAAACAGCGCTATTATCGGGAAAACCATATTCGGGTGTCAATAATAACATATCTTTATCCGCCCATGAAGCATCAAAATCAAAAAAACCATCACCGGTATAGTAAAAAGCTGTTGTTTTTAATGAAACATTTTCTGACAGCGTCCAATCGGAGAGAATTTCATAATGTGGTTGAGAAAAATTCTCTATTTCTTGTTGGCGTGTGGGCGAACCAAAACCGACTATTTGTTTTCCGACTGCAAGTGAGTCACTGTCATATTCCCAATAATTAAAATTGGTACGACGTAAACCGAGGTCGCCGATAAATGATTTGGGTAATCCGATATATGCCAATCCGTCAGCGATTGGACCGCCAAAAACATTTACTTGTAATGTATGCGAATCATCAAAGCGGGCTGCACTCAAAAAAAAGCTCTCTAATTCAGCCCATGATTTATCGCGATATCCCGCCGAGTTAATGCGAGAAACACGACCATAAAATGCATATTTATCTATCAACCCGGAAGCCGCTTCAAAAGAATATTTGCTGACTGTGGGAACATATTTTGTTCCATTGACACCAAATTCTTGAAAACCATATCCTTGGGAAATAGTAACAAAACGTTTATCGGAATAATTAGCAGTTATCATATTTATACTGCCGCCGATGGCAGCAGAGCCATAATTCATAAGTCCTGCACCACGTTGCACTTGCACGGATTGTAAATTGGATGCAATATCGGGAAAATTTATCCAATAGACATTATGGTCGGAAGGGTCATTTTGCGGTACACCATTTATCATCACCGCCACGCGTCTTTGGTCAAAGCCGCGCACACGAATATTGGTATAACCGATATTATTGCCATTATCGGAATAAAAATAGACCGATGGCGTGGAAGCCAATAAAGTGGCTATATCAAAAGCAGTATGTTTTTCCTGCAATTCCGCACGGTTAATTTCAGTGAAAGGTACGGGCGATTGCCTTTCCGTAGCTCGGGTGGCTGTGACGGTCACTGTTGGTACATTATAAGATTTTGTTGGGGGAGTGCTGTCGGTAACAGTCTTTTTTTGTGATAATGCCACGAATGGCAATGCAGTGAGCAGCAAAAATGCAGATGCACTGAGTCGAAATGTTTTCATGAAAAATGTGTAAAAAAAATGGAACAAAAATGATGTTCCGCAGAGGTAGGTTGGAGCTATGATAACGCTAAGCGTTTCATCCGTTTCCCTACGCCGGTCTTAACCGGATCAGGTTCCAAGAGTATAATCTCAGCCGACACTATTGTGTCCGGCACCTCTAACGTTATTGCGAAAATACGAAGAAATTATGACGTAACCTTACCAAAACTTGTTGGAAGAGGTTTTGGCGTAGTGCTGAGTTGTTGGATACACACAATTCAGAGCAAGGATATTGCTTTTCATCTATTGAGTAGTACTGTCTGAAAAAACAGGTGTTAGTCTTGCATTGTTCTCAAATCGCCATATAATATATCTGACCTGCACCAAAAAAGGGATTACCATCAAGACCTGCATAGTTTTTTAAAGCAGGGATTGATCCGACATGTTTTGCAAAAAACGATATGCTTCTTGAACAATATATTGATGTACCCATTGTTGATGGGCAGAACTAAGTGTATGTTAGAAATGCAGTATGATAAAAATGAGAAAACTATATCCGATAAAAATAATAATAGTAAGTACTAAAAAGTATGTCTTTTACAATCGAATTTTTGCATGATCGAAAGTCATAACAAAGTCAAATGTTATACCATCACTAGCAGATAAGCCATATAAATCATATTCTTTTTCATTAGATATTGACCCACCTAAAGAAAATCGAGAATGAGTAAATTCACCTAAAGGTATTGACCATCCAATCATAAATTGCCAATGACGTTGAATATTTGGAATATCTCTATCTGATAAATAAGCATGATACAGAATCAGCGAAAGTCTTTTTTCCGGAAAGGGAGTAAGAATCAATGCTTGCGAAAGTGTCAAATACTGAAACCCCGAGTAACCTCTGAAAAATATAGTTGCGACAGGAAGAAAATCAATTCCTCCACCCACTTCAAGAGCAGCAATATCGCCATATTGTACTTGCACACCTACTCTTGCACCATTTATTAATCCCAAGCCAAGTAATGGCTTCACTGCAAAAGTATCAAGAGACCGAACTTTCGTTGAATCCTGTGCAAGACATGGCAATGTCATAATACAAAAAAAGAATATGCTAAAGAGTAATTTCATGCAAGTTAAGAGTATAGTGGAACGTTTATTTTGTATTATCTTGTTATTATTAGAATTTTTTTATGAGTTCATACTTAGTTTATGCTTTTCTACATTATTATAAACGAACATTAACACCGTCGAAGATTACAGTAAAATCTAAAGTTAGAATTGGTGAAATTGGCAGTAAATCATTACCACCGATTCCGCTAGAAATACGAAGATTTGAGATTTTCCCTATGGATATTAACCATCCCAATCCAACTTGAATAAATGGTCTAAATTTTTCTGTAAGAATAAATCTATAGTATGTAATGTATTGATGAAATGAAAGTCGTTTGTCTTCAAGTGGTGTCACAATTATTCCATGAGAAATTAGCCAATTCAACTTTGTAAACTCCTGAGCAAGAATGTGCTTAAATGAAAAGACAGATATCCCCGCCCCACCTTCAATAGCAATAATATCATTGTATTGAATTTGCAATCCTCCTCTTGCACCATTAAGCAGACCCAGACCGACTAATGGTTTGAATGAAAGAGTTGATGCCGTTTTCAGCGAATCCTGCGCAAGACATGGCAATGTCATAACACAAAAAAAGAATATGCTAAAGAGTAATTTCATGCAAATGGAGAGAGTATAGGTGAACATTTATTTTGTATTATCTTGTTATTATTAGAATTTTTTTATGAATTCATACTTAGTTTATGCTTTTCTACATTATTACAAACGAATATTAACACCGTCGAAGATTACAGTAAAATCTAATGCTAGCATTAGTTGACCAGGATGCCATTCTTGAGGAATTGTAAAATTTCCTAGCCCTATGGATATACGTAATTTCTTTATGTAACCAAGGGTAAATGTCCATCCAATGCCAAATTGGGAAAACCCATTCGCCAAAGTTTGTAGCATACCATTGTAATAATAAGTATCATAAAGATGAAATGATAGACTTTTTTCACCAAATGGTGTTATTATAACTCCGTATGATAGAGTACTTTTACCAATTATTCCTAACCCACTTTCAATGGCAATAAAATCGTTATATTGAATTTGTAATCCTCCTCTTGCTCCATTTATTAATCCCAAACCAAGTAAGGGTTTGAAGGAAAGAGTTGATGCTGTTTTCAGCGAATCCTGTGCAAAGCATGGCAATGCCATTACACAAAAAAAGAATATGTTAAAGAGTACTTTCATGCAAATAGAGAGTATTGTTGAATATTCATTTTGTATTATCTTGTTATTATTAGAATTTTTTTTATGAGTTCATACTTAGTTTATGCTTTTCTACATTATTACAAATGAAGTTTAACACCGTCGAATGTTACAGTAAAATCTAATGTTAATAACAATTTACCTAAGAACAGAATTTTCTCTATATCAACGGTTTGTGAACCTAAAGATACACGTAATTTTTCTGTATCACCAACTGATATTAACCACCCCATTCCAATTTGTTGATAGCTATCATCAAAAGTGTCAAAAAATTGATAATAATGATGTCCCTTATAATAAAAAAAAGAAAGACGGTTTTCATCAAATGGTGATAAGATAACCCCGTATGAAAACATACTCCTATTCAATATCCCCACACCACCTTCAATTGCAATAATATCATTGTATTGAACTTGCAATCCTGCTCTTGCACCATTAAGCAGACCCAGACCTACTAATGGTTTGAACGAAAGAGTTGATGCTGTTTTCAGCGAATCCTGTGCAAAGCATGGCAATGTCATAACACAAAAAAAGAATATGCTAAAGAGTAATTTCATGCAAATAGAGAGTATAGGTGAACATTTATTTTGTTTTATCTTGTTATTATTAGAATTTTTTTTATGAGTTCATACTTAGTTTATGCTTTTCTACATTATTATAAACGAACATTAACACCGTCGAAGATTACAGTAAAATCTAATGTTAGAATTGGTGAGATTGGCAATAAATCATTACCACCGACTCCACTAGAAATACGAAGATTTGAGCTTTTTCCTATGGAAATTAACCACCCCACTCCAACCTGAATAAATGGTCTAAATTTTTCTATCGTGCTAAAAATGCTAAATTTATAATATGTAGTATATTGATAAAATGAAAGTCTTTTATCTTCCAAAGGTGTCACAATTATTCCATGTGAAGGTTGCCAATACACATTCTTAAAATCATGAGCAAAAAGTGCATGAAATGAAAGAATAAATATCCCCACACCACCTTCAATTGCAATAATATCATTGTATTGAACTTGCAATCCTGCTCTTGCGCCATTAAGCAGCCCCAGACCGACTAATGGCTTGAATGAAAGAGTTGATGCTGCTTTCAGCGAATCCTGTGCAAGACATGGCAATGTCATAATACAAAAAAAGAATATGCTAAAGAGTAATTTCATGCAAGTTAAGAGTATAGTGAAACGTTTATTTTGTATTTATCTCATCAATATTCTTTTTTCATACTATTAGTCGAATGGGATGAGTAGAATATCAATTTCAAAAGAATAATCAATCGGTACTTTCGGAATACGAATCCAGTTTTGCCGATGCACCACTTGTAAAGCAAAAGGGTATGCAAAAATAGGATCATGCATAACATCTAATTCATAGCGAATTTTTTTCTGACTATCATTTCTTAAAACCCTTCTCAATTTTACCTGCGGTGCACGATTATATCGAGGATGTTTAATTATATCAACTTCAAAAAAAGTATAAGCAAGGTAACTATATGATGCAAAGTCCGGTGCTTCGGGCAAGGTTCCCGTGAAAACATTTTTACTATATGTTGTATCTATAATTCGTTTCGGTATGCTACTATATTCTTCACTGTTACGGACAATAATACCTCTAAATTCTTCCCAATATCCATCTAAAATGTCTATGTCCGGCAAATGCGTCGTGTCTTTAATTTCAACCCATGTATCTTCCATCACGGATGCGGGAGTATTATTACAAGCGTTCAGAGCAAGAATACTGATGAACACAATGAGGATTGCACTAATGTTTTTCATAGTTTTATTCCTTTGGATTAGTGTTGAAGAACTTGGTTTTGCATATATGAAAGATTGTTTTTTGTACTATTCTTATGAATCTTGGCAATCTTTCCTTGTAACAATAGAAACATGGAATCAGTACACGGTAGGCGCGGCTCTTTACTATTCTTCTATCCACTATAACATCCAATATCCAATCAGTGTATATCATACTCTATCATTGAACCGTGGCTTCGCACTATACTATCTGCAACTTAGCAAAACTTTTTCAAATAATGGGCATACCATTATGACATGAATTGTCGGATTGAGGAAATTCTTTCAATACAGGCACTTATTATTTCATTTTTTGTCGGAACAACATGATATTTTTTTACTATCGAATTCATAGAATGGGACGGCTTGTAAATATAGCCGTTTTGAGGATAAAAATAGTACGGATTTCTTTTTGAGCTTGAGTGATAAGCTAAGGTAGAAGCCATAGTCACACCACCCTCTTTTTAGAATGAACAACTATTCTGATAGCGGGGAATGTTCATAAACATGAAATCGTAATATGCTCAACTTTGGTAAAAAAATCAATGCTCACACTGATACATTTTTGACCAAAAAGCACTCATTACTTGTACTCATCATTGCATTCATATCAATTTTTTTTTGTGGAAGTATTGGAAATGCCAATTCTTTTCAGTAAATAGCACTTGATATAACCATATAAAGTAGGGTTTGAGCTTATGAAACATATTCGACCACTTGTCTATTTTGTTGTTTTTGCAATAATAGGATCATGCACTATGCTTATGGGGCAGCGTTGGGAAGCCGTTCCGTTACAACCGCCTTATCATGCCACTTTATGGTTAGATGTGTACTTTTTGCCGTCGAATCCGCAATTCGGCTGGGTATGTGGTGCAAAAGGTCATGTGATACGAACCACAGACGGTGGGGCAACATGGCAAGGAACAACAGTGCCATATTCACCATCCAATAATGATCACCTTGAAAGCATTCATTTTGTAAATACTTCTATTGGTTACACTTCCGGCAATGCCGGTATTTTTAAGAGCACCGATGGCGGAGCAACATGGTCGAGCATTACTCCTGCAAGTGCTGGCAATTCATTATGGGGAACACATTTCCCGACAGCCGATACGGGTATGGTGATAGGCGGCGGCTGCGGTGTTGATAATATCAGAAGTTTTTACAGGACAACCAATGGCGGAGCAACATGGAATGCTTTTCGCGATACCACGAGAGTTGACCGTTCCGGAATGAGTGATGTGTTTCTTACTTCTGCCACAGGGGCGGGATGGGCAATGAGCAGCGGTTATCTTTGGCAAACAAGCAATGGTGGCGTGACATGGTCAGTAAAATCGCCGACAGGTACTGCTATATGGCATGAGGAATTTACGAAGGTAAACAATTCATACTTAATCCCGACCGCAGGCACGGAATGTTCGGGCGCAGGCAATGCAGGAGGGATGCGTTTCAGCACCGATGATGGCACAACATGGAATAATTTCAGCAGTGGCGGGGCAATGTTCGGCACATTTTTATTGGATGCGCAGCGCGGTTGGGCTGTGGGTGTTGGTTCACGGGCTTATTATACTTCCGATGGCGGCCAAAGCTGGGCTTTGCGCAATTGTGGCATAAAAGCAAGTTGCGATGATGTGTGGTTTAGTGATGATACCACCGGCTGGATTGCCGCCGACGGCGCTATCTATCGTTTGCGTAGCCCTTATCGTTCTACATCCAAAACGGCTTTACATTTCGGCGACCGTTGTTTCCCATCGGTGAGTTATGATACTGTATTTGTGAAACTTCAATCTTTTCATCCGGAATTGGCAACCGTCACTATAGCAGGTACCCATGCGGCTGATTTCAGTATTCATCAACCAATACCGCCATTTACTATTAATGGTTGCGACAGTGTGCGCCTCATTGTCAAATTTACTCCCAAAGATATTGGCTTGCGTGAAGCAATAATGACGATTTCCGTCGGCTCGCCACCAACAGTATTTTCTATTCCGCTCACCGGTAAAGCAGAAAGTATTACAGCGCAGTCTCTCGATTCAATTATTGTTTTTGATAAAGCACCATGCGGTAAAATATCGCAAAAATCTATTGCTGTCACTAATGGTTTATTGCAAAGTGTTCAAGTAAAAAAAGCACAAAAAACATTGGGTACGCCGGAATTTTCTTTTATTACTCCCTTGCCATTGATTATTCAGCCATCAACAACTGAGCGCCTGTTTGTTGGTGTAAATCCTGTGGATACAGGTTGGATTGCTGCACGCTATGTGCTCACCGTAAATTCTTGTGAATTTATCGTTAATGCACGCGCTTATGGCATTTCGCCGATTGTGGTGCACCCCGATAAATTTGCCATGAAAGCCCAATGTAGTGCCATGCTCACCGATTCTATTCCTATTGAAAATACAGGGAATGCACCATTAACAATTTATGGTGTGACTATGTCCACGACCGATCCGCAGAATTTTTCTATTCTCGGTTGGAATAAACAGGGTGACAGAACAACTATTATTCAGCCCAAACATAAGGGATGGCTGAAAATTCGCTATGCCGTGACATCGGCAACAAAAATAAGCAAAGCCATTTTGCAAATAAACTGTAATGACTCGACAACAAAACGGGGTAATAAAACAGCATTTTCTGTAGAAGTGGATGCGCATTTTGCAGGACCGCTTATTTCTACGAATATTCCTGCTGTTACAGGACCTGAAATTTGTATAGGCGAAGAAAAAACAGGGACTTTTACCGTCCGCAATTTAGGCACAACTCAAGCAACAATGACATATATTGGGACCAAACTTGGTAAAGTGCGAGTGCTGTGGCGTGAGGGTTTTCCCGCCCCGCAACAATTAGCTAATGCCGATTCTGCTAAAATAACAGTTATTTTTAAACCTGAAAATATTGGACTTAATGTGGATACGGTAGAAATTCGTTTCCAACCCTGTGGCGATTTTATACGTATTCCTGTGTCATGTATAGGCAAAAATGTGGTGTTGCAAGCACAACCCGATACCATAAAAGGTACTGTGATGGTGGGAAAAATCACGAAACGCACCGTAACAATTCGCAATGCCGGCACGGCTGTGGCGGAAATTACCGATGCCACGCTGAACCCTAATCGTCCTGACTGGAATTTGGTGAATATTCCTAAGCCATTATTACTTGCACCCGGGCAAGATTATGTGGCAACTGTTGAAGTAAATCCAAACACAGAAATGACATATCGTGGTGAAGTATGTTTTGTGGCAACAAAAGAATGTGTCGGCGCACGATGTGTTCCTATTGTATTACAATCAATTTTGACGGGTATAGGACTTTCGACAAATGAAATATTATTTACTCCGCAGCGATGCACACCTTCTATTGCTCATTCCACATTTACTATTTCCAATGAAAGTGCTGTGGCTGATACAATTACGGAATTGGCTTTAATAAAAGGCGCGCCGGATTTTTCTTTGATTGATCCGCCGACATTACCATATATATTAGCCGGAGATCAGAAATTATTTATTAAAGTGCAATATTTTCCCACAAATGAACAAAATCACAGTGGTGAAATCAGATTACGTTCTTTGCGCTCATCTACGGCGCAAACTGTGGCTTTAACATCGTCATTTTTTAAGGCACAAACATCCACGGCAATACAAGAAATACCAATGGGCAGACATGAAATATGTGCTGCGGAAAAATCATTTATTATCCCATTTACTAATAGCGGTTTATTGCAAGATACTGTCATATTTCAGCGTTCTAAACCGGTAAAAGGCGTATCATTGCAAAATGATACGGTTATTGTGCCTCCACAATCTGTTGCTAATGCGGAAATAGTATTAATGCCGAATCAATCCGCTCTCGGTTCTTGGGATGAAATAATTATGTATAAAACATTGGTATGTCCCACACAAGGCACATTTTCCATAAATGGCGAAATAATTCAACCGGAATTTACTGTAAGACCGTCGCCGCTCATCACGCCAAGAGGAGCACTCGACAGACAAGTCTTTGATTCGGTTATTATTACTAATTCATCGGTTATTGACAGAGAAATTACAGATATTACATTAACGGGCAATAATTGTACAATTATAGGAATGCGCCCACCGCCCTATATTTTAGCTGCGGGTGCTTCCGAAACTATACGTATTGCATGGTATGCTACGGTTGTTGGAACATATAATGCTGAAATGACCATAAAAGTGCAATCAGAATGTAAGGATAGTGCAATTATTCCAATGACTTATACCATCCCGAATGTTCAATATAACCATACGGTTTCCATGCGCAAACACACGGAAAATTATGCAACCACAGTCCAATTACCATTGTGGCAACAAGGTGCCATTGCCGAAGCCGAAATTGATTCCGTGAATATTATATTGCTTATTAATCATCGTTCGCTCAATGTAAGAAATGTTTTTCGCTATGAAGGCACAGAAAAAATAAATATTCCATACACCATCAATAAAGATACTATTCGCCTTACTTTGCATAATAAAGACAGTGATGTACACGCTCAGGATACTTTATTTTTTGTGGAAGGATATACATTAACCAATGTGGAAAATAATACACCTTTGCGCATTCATCAATATCAAGTTTTTTCGCGCCATCCCGTCAATACTGAACGCGTAACCGGTTCATTAACAATAGTGTATGGATGTCTTGTGGCAATACCCGTACCTGTGGGTTATATTGAAACTACTGTGCAAACCGTGCAGGATAGTCGTTCCATAGTGCTTGAATACAGAAGTAAACAAGGAACATCGCCGGTGCGCTTTACGGTCACGGATTTGATGGGAGAGTCAATAATGCTTACGCCATGGCTTACTGCACAGACGACATCGCAACAAATAACGGTTCCCGGTTCATTACCTGCCGGAATATATTTTATCACCGTACAAACCGTCTATTCATCAGAAAAAATAAAATGTATTGTTCAATAATGCAGAATATTTGTGCAGCAATCTGAAAGACTTTATACACCCGGACCGACACCTTTACCGCCTGCCGTTTATGATGCGGCGGCATTACCGATTATATATCATCGCAGTGCGGAGTTTACCGCCATATTTCGTGAGTTTTCTACATCATTGCAAAAGGTATTTTTAACATCTATGCCCGTGATAACATTAATGTCATCGGGCACTGGTGCGGCAGAGGCAGCAGTGATGAATGTATGCGGTGAGCACAAAAAAGGAGCAACGATTGCCAATGGTCGTTTTGGAGAACGATGGGGCACTTTGATGGAACGCTATGGTATGGACGTGTGTACATACAAAACAGAATGGGGAAAAGCGCCCGATGCCGAAGAAATTGAAGTGTTTTTGCGCAATAATCCCGACCTTGATATGATATGGCTTGTTCATTGCGAAACTTCATCGGGCACGCTTACCGATATTCAAAAATTATTGCCTATTATTCGACAAAATAGCAATGCTTTGGTGTGTATTGACGGCATTACAGCCATCGGAGTTCATGAATGTCGTATGGATGAATGGGGAATTGATGTGCTTATTACTGCATCGCAAAAAGGTCTTATGTCACCGCCCGGCTTAGCATTTATTGCACTCAGCCAAAAAGCATGGGACATAGTAGAAAAATCATCGCCCAAGGGTATATATTTTGATTTATGCAAAGCAAGGGAAGCATATATAAAAGGAACAACCCCGTGGACACCCGCCGTCACACTTGTGCGTGCCACATATACCGCTTTGCAGATGATTGAACAAGAAGGATTGGAAAATGTATGGGAAAGACATGCAAAAACAGCTCAAAGATTGCGTGACTTTTTTATGAAAAACAATATTTCTCTTTTTTCTCAATCACCTTGCAATGCACTCACGGCATTGGCTGTGCCGCAACAAGCACATATAATTGCCAATAAATTATTAGAACATAATATTCGTGTGGCTCGCGGGCAAAAACATCTTGAAAATGATATTATTCGTGTGGCTCACATGGGATGGTTCCATGAACAAGACAGTATTGCAATAGAGCAAGCATTTTTAGAAATTATACATCATACATAAAAAGACAATAATTGGCACAAATATACACAGTTAAAAAATTAAGGTGTTATAAAATCGCACTTGTATGAACTGCGCTATGCTTCTTGGGAATATCATATCACCATAATTGATTAACAGACATGTATGAGTTGGGTAAGAGTTGTGGAACAGTTATCGCTGTTAGCGGCAGCTTTGTTCTTTAGTTATTACAATTAAATCTATAATTTTTTCTAATTCTATTTGCAATTCATTTTCTTTATCAAAAATCTCAAAAATCTTAAATATTGATTCTAATGATTCTATTTTCCAAGAGTCACTGCTGAAATTCAATTGCTTCGAAAATAATTTTAAATCGTTAAGTCTTAACTTTAATCCAACTTCATTTTTCAATGTTTCGATAAATTCATTTGGCTCTGTTAAATTTGAAGTTGGCCAATCATTGATTGCTTCAAATAAAAATTGAGAAATCAATAATGATCTTTCATCAGTGGTTCTTTGTTCAATAACCTGTTTTAATTGAGTGGCTGATATCATTATGTTTTTTAAGTATGTTTGGTTAAGGTTACCGCTAACTCCGATATTCACGCAAAGTGCATTCATTTCCTCAAAACTACAAAATTTTGTCTGTACATCCAAACATGAACAAAGGAAATGTTTCTATGCCGGAGTAAAAACATCGCTTTAGAGATTCTTGTCTGTGGTTTCCACCCCACACATAATCCCATTATCACGCATTGTTCTAAATATGACTGTTGAGTTGGGGCTATTGTGCATTCATATTTGTTACAATTGCTTTTCAAAAGTATTTCCGTTAAATTTATATAAATTCCCATCTGCCATTCCAAACCACAATACACCTTTATTATCTTCGAAAATTGATAAGGCATTGTCATTACTAAGTCCATCTTTCTTTGTGTAATTAGTCATCTTTACACCATCATATTTCCAAATACCCGCATCTCTGTCCCCAAACCAAATATTACCTTCTCCGTCTTCTGCAATGGTGAAAATGTGCTCGAGAGTGCCGGGCATTGAGGTATCGCCTTTTTTTCCACTTGCCGGGTGAATCAAGTTATTTTTTTCTGAAAAATTAATGATTGAATCACCTTCCCTCAGTAATACGCCTATCCCATTATTACCAATCCAAAGCCTACCTTTAGAGTCTTCGAAAATACTTCTAATATGCAGTGGTGCAATATTTCTATCAAGCCCTAATGTTTCATCATTGATGATTGTAAATTCTTTTCCATTGTAACCAAAAACACCTGCGTAAGTAGCAAACCAAATCATATTGTTTTTTCCTTTGGAGATGCCTGTTACTGCAAATAAATTATCATAATGATTAAACACTTTATGTGGTGGAAATGCTAAATAAATTAAATTTTTCCCATCATATCTATAAACTCCTTCTTTAGTTCCGGCTTCAAACCAAAGGTCATTATCTGATTTCATCCATTGACCATTCAAAGGTTTAGTAATCTGAGTTGGGAATGTAGTTTGTGATTTTTCTATGTCTGCCTTGGTGTGATTTACAATTTTTTTTCCATCATAGCTACTCACTCCCTGTTGAGTATTAAACCATATAATACCCGCTTTGTCTTCTTGTATATTGTGAATCTGATTGTCTGACAATCCGTCATCACTATTGAAGTAAATGAATGATTTTCCATTATAAACGGCTACCCCTTCTTGAAGACTTCCAAACCAATAATTTCCTTTGCTGTCTTGAAATATAGCACGAATTCCTGAAGTAAATTTTAAGGTATCGTTTTTTGAAGACTCTACAAATTCGGATTTATTAAGTCCATTTTCTATTGATTTTTTTTCAATACAGGAAAAGTTGAGTGTCAATATGAGTATAAGATATATCAATTTTAATTTTATGTTCATTTCTGTTTTTTAATATGATGCACGATTGTTATCAGCTTTGCGAAGTGTGGGTATTTAGCACAAAACTGTCTGAGGAGTACGAAACCCAGTCTGACGAAAAACCTGTGATATAATCGGTGCTTCTTCTATTCTTGATAGTAATATGTTCGTGTTATTCCGTAACCTGTTTTCTTTTTATTTTCTTGTCCCCACTTTTCAAAATCAGGATGTCCGGAAGTTTCCCAGTCAATGTAGTTTTTCACAAGTTCTAAATCTTCTTCCAGCTCCTTTGTCCAGTGTTCTCTTAGTTCAGGCGTCGTTAGCTTTTGTATATGCTCTTTTATCTTCTCTCCAAGCTTTATGTCATCAAGTGGTTCTCCGATGTAACCTTCCGGCAAATGGTGTACAGAATAATAAATATTATAAGTCCACCAACATAATATTGTCTGTCTTGCTAAATCGTCCGCGGGATTAATTTCTAATGCTTTAAATAAATGATCTTCACTTCGATAATATTTGCCAAACCAGCGAAATGGATTATTGTCAATTTTCTCTTTGTTGCACCAAGTTGTCAAAGTAGGTTTTATAAGTTTATCACTTAGTGGTTGAGGAAACGGTCCATAGTCTGCATCCTGAACATTCTCAAAAAATGGAAACAGAAATTTCACAAAGTCAATTTTCTTTTCAAGAGTCCAGACTTCTGTTGATTTAAGGAATTTGTCAAGGTTTTTAAATGCTTCTTTTCGTAACCCTTTTTCTCTGTCAAAACAATAATTAGCATAGTCAGTCCAGTCAGCATTTTTTAGTGCTGCATTTCCAACTGTTAATAAGGCTATATTTTGGTCTTTTCCAATCATTGCTTTTATCGTCTTGGCTTACCTGTAACGGCAGGCGGATTCCGGCAATTACTAAGTACAAACGTAGTCTGTCTAAGAAGTACTTTTGTAAATTTGTAAGGTTACCCCTCCCATATTCACGCAAAACGTAATTCATTTCCTCAAAACTACAAAATTTTGTCTGTACATCCAAACACAGTTCTTCATGTTAGTATCCCAATACGACTTATAGTTCTAAACAATCACCGATGACTTGGGGAAGAGTTACCCAAGTTAGCGCCTGCTTTTTTCTTTTCTCAATATTGATTTAATAGCTTTTTTGTGTTCTCGGATATAACTTGCCTTATCCGTTAGGTTGTCATAAATTACAATGTCCAAATCCTTGATAGTGTCATCCGTGATTCTATAGAAACTTGTCCATATTTGTCCTGATATAACATAGTTGTCAATAAGATTGTATTGTGACAAATAATTTGGGTTTTTGATTTTTTCAAAGCCTTTAATTTTTTTCAAGGTATTTTGAACAGTATCAACTATATACAAATGGTAAGTCCAATTACTCCTTACATCTGAGTAATTTTGTACTAAAATGTCTTTGACTTTGTCATTATTGAAATCGTCAAAACGAATTTCTTGAACTCTATTAAAAATTGAGTCAGAAAAACACGGCAAATATTTTCCGTTTGTCAGCCTGCTAAAAGTGAATAATGTGTTTGGAATTGTTTCATCTTCGTTTAGCGGGTCAAAAGTTGTCAGTGATACTTTATAGCCTTTGTTTGGATATATTGTATCACATATAAATTCTGTCGTTTCAAATCTAGTTTCTGTTATACTGTCTCTTTTAGTTTCTACTATGTTGTTGGTCTTAGATTGATTCCCTTTTCGTTGTCTGCTGTTGCACGACATTGTCAAGGCTAATATTGTGCATGTGAAAAATGTCAGTTTTGTCATTGTATTATCGCGTCAAATGTTTTTCTTCTGTGTTGTCGTCCTAAAATAATCACCAAAGGTTCAAATCTTTGTATTCGAGCGGGTTGAGCTTCGCTGATTTTTAATTCTGAGCACAAAACTTCAATTTTGCACAAATGCTCAAGAATTGCAAATGTTAAACTTACACTGTCTGCACCACTATTGCTTTGTTGTAGCAGCTATTCTGTCCAGCTACTCGGAACGCCATTCACTGTAAATCTTGTTCTTGCCAAACTGTCCAACCATTTATTGTTTAGTTTGTCCAAAATGTATTCTAATTGTCGCTTTCCATTTGAACCTTCCGCTCTTCGAAATCCTTCTATAGAGTCTGCAATCAATCTTTGATTGTCAATAGTAGTTAAACTATCAATAAGTTTTAAATCTTGTTCCGATAAAATAGGTTCTGTAAATCCACTATGGTCAGTATAAATAATTTATCTTACGGCATTTGAGTTGTTATAGCATTTAATTAATAGTTGTTGGAAATATGTTAGTTTAAATTGGTCAAGATAAATGTCTTTGTATTGCGCATTAAGAGTCTGTTTCCTATGTGATTTTTCACAGGAAATTAACATGAGTAAAGTTGCCAAGATAATTGTATAAATAAGAGGTCTTAATATTGCCATATATTATTTGATAGTCCTTGCTTGTGAAGTGTAGCACTGAATGGTGAGACCCCTCCCATATTCATGCAAAGCGCCTTTCATTCCCTCAAAACTACAAAACTTTGTGTATCCACCCAAACACAATTCTTCAAGTTAGCATCCCAATACCACTTATAGTTCTCAACAATCACCGATGAGTTGGGGAAGAGTGAGGGCTGTTGAGTAATGAGCAGATTATGATGCTTCAATATTTCGAAAGTAGTTCTAACAACTCGCTACTTTCTTTCCAACCATCGGATTCTTTCATTGCAACTAGCAAATAATACATTGCTTCATCTAGAGAATTAGCAATTCCGCTAACCACAGCGTGCTTCAAAGGAGCTTTATTGACAGGCATCACGTAGGAAATCTCATAATCTTCCTCTCCTCCTACTGTGGGCGCAATTTGTACATAACATGGAGCATGCAAGGTGTTTTCAGCCTGTAGTTTGAGTTCATGATGTGATGTATATCCCCAAACCTCTGTTGTTTTAAACAACCTATTAGCTGCTGTCAAAAACATTACCATTGATTTTCCAAAGTCTGCCCAATGTGGGTGACTGTGTTTCGATAATTCTATGTAACTATCAATGAGCGAATCGTTACCGTAAAATGTGTTTCTCCTGATTGGCATTTGAATGTTTATTATGTCAGCAAGCTTTTCTGTCAGCCAAGTAGAGTCGTCAACTTTTATTTTCTTGATTTTGTCAACCGATAAAACTGTATTGCACATTAATGCGTACCGAACGTTTTCGTCTGGGTCAACCGAAAGTATATTAAAAATGAAGTCATTTATTTTTAGTTTTTTCGCGATGTCAGAGCGTATATTCGGGTCTTTGTCAGCACAAAGTATTTCAAGTATTTCTATTTGAACTGTCTTATTATGGATTACCCAAGTCTTGAAATCGGGGTAATTTTTAATAATCTCGAGCCAAATTTTAATATCAGCATTGTCATACCTGGCACGAAATTGATCGGTCGTGTTGTCGCTTTGTATAAATGCAATAAATTCGTTAACGGTTTTTATCATGTCTTTCACTTCTATTTGCGTATATGCCAAGATGTATAGATGTTCTAAAGGAGTTTTTCATTCTGTAAAGACCGTAGAACCCGCAATATGTAAAACACCTTTCATTCCCTCAAAACTACAAAATTTTGTCTATTCATGCAAACATAAACAAAGGGAATGTCTCTATGCCAGAGTAAGAATAGTGCTTTACAGGTTCACTGATCCGCTTTTGCAATCCGTTTTGTTATCATATTCCTGAGTCCATAAGCTCGTGCCGATGCGTCGCTATCTATGCAAAAAAAAAGCCCTCTTGTATAAACAAAAGGGCTGAGAATAATGCAATGCAGAATATTATTTTTTCACTACATCAAGAATAATTTCACTGATGTCACGCACGCGCACGCTGTCTATTTTTTCTGCTGCTTTCACACCATCGGTAATCATGGTGGTGCAAAATGGACAATTCACGGCAATAGTATCTGCACCCGTTGCCAATAATTCATTGGTTCTGTTGATATTAACTCGCTCACCGACATGCTCTTCCATAAACATTCTTGCCCCACCGGCACCGCAACAAAAACCACGACTTTCGGAGCGTTCTACCTCAAGAATTTCTAAGCCGGGAATATTGGTTAATGTCGCTCTCGGTGCTTCATATTCATCATTATATCTGCCCAGATAACATGAATCATGATAAGCAATCGCTTGTTCGGATATACCGGAATTTTTATCAATGTGCAAACGTCCCGAAGAAACTAATGAGCGAATATACTGCGAATGATGTGACACTTCATAATTACCGCCAAATTGCGGATAATCATTTTTTAATGTATTAAAACAATGTGGACATGTGGTCACAATATTTTTGACATTATACATATTCAATGTTTCAACATTCATTTTTGTTAGCATATCGGCAAGATATTCATTACCCGATCGGCGCGCGGGGTCGCCGGTGCAACGTTCTTCGG
Source organism: Candidatus Kapaibacterium sp. (assembly GCA_017302855.1). GTDB lineage: Bacteria > Bacteroidota > Ignavibacteria > Kapaibacteriales > UBA961 > UBA2353. The sequence continues at coordinate 9,959 of JAFLBY010000014.1, read as the reverse complement.
TGCCAAGAATACGGAAATTAATTCCGGCAAGAGTCATTAATTCAGCAAAGGCAAGAGTAATTTTTTTTGCTCTGTCATCAAAGCTGCCTGCACATCCAACCCAGAATAATACTTCCATGTCAGCATCTTCGGCGGCGGTTTTTATGCCCGTACCTTCAGCCCATGCCGCGCGGTCGCTTTCGGAAAATCCGCCCCATGGCACACTATTATTTTCCATATTACCATAAATATCCGGTAAAATTGCGGACTCTTCATTAAATGCCGATTCCATCATGACCATCGAACGGCGCATACCGACAATGGCGGGCACATGCTCAATATTGACGGGACATTCTTGCATACATGCACCGCAGGTTGTACATTGCCATAAGGCATCGGGATTGACATAATCGCCGATTAATTTTTTATTCCATATATTTTGTTCTTGCTCATTTAAGACTTCGGTAAATATTTCTTGCTCCAATTCTGTGTATTCGGCAGTGCTGATACCCGTTAAAATATGTTCAGCTGCTTGTTTCCGCTCTTGGCGTGAGGCATTGAGCGCATAATCGGCAATTTTGGATTGTAAAGGACCTTTTTCCATTGTGCGATGATGAATTTGCACAATAATTTCGCGCGGGTCAAGTACTTTACCTGTTGTATTAGCAGGACATACGCTGGTGCATCGTCCGCAATGCGTACAGGTATAACCGTCAAGAATAGTTTTCCATGAAAAATCCTCAATATCATTGATACCAAAGCGCGTGATATTGTCTTGCTCAAAATCAATTTTCTCCAATACATTGGGATAAGTAATTTTAGAGAAAAACACATTCGGAATGGAAGTCAAAACATGCAAGTGCTTCGAATAGGGCAAATAATTGGTAAATCCCAAAATTAATATGATATGAATCCACCAACATGCTTCAAAGATAAAATGCAATGTTCCATAAGAAAAGCCTGAAAAGAGTGTTTGAGCAATAAATGAAGAAATCGGACGGACAGCCCATGAAAAATCGGCATCCATTGCCACTCGTGCAGAATTTTGGAATAATAATGATGTGACAATAGAAAAAATGGTCAGCAAAATCATTGCGGCTTCCACTTTTTCGGCTTCCACTTGCAAACGCTTAATTTTAGAAACATAACGTCGCCATAGTGACATCATAGTTCCGGCAATAATCATCAAGCAAAATATATCAATGAGAATTGACATCACGGAATATATCGGTCCTAAAAAGTTAAGTCCTAAAGCGGGGTGAATACCTTCCAACACAGATTCTGTGGCGGCTGCTAACAGGATAAGAAATCCCCAGAAAATACCGGCATGAATAGGACCTGCGACTTTATCGCGAAGAATTTTTGTTTGTGCAAAACCGACAAGTAATGTTTGTTTTATACGAGCCGGAATATTATCCCATCGTATTTCCGGTTTGGCAAAACTCAAGTATTGTAAAAGGCGTGCAGCACTTCGCGCAAAAACACCTCCGGCAATTGCCATGAGCATAAGAAATAAGTAATTTTTTACTTCCATACTATTATCACCTTTGAATAAATAATGTCTATTAATGAGGCCACATTTCTGCGCACAGTGTTTCTAATGCAGTGCGGAAATGATAAATATCGGTAAAGGAATTATACAGTGGTGCGGGTGCAATACGAATAATATTGGGTTCGCGCCAATCACCGATAAAGCCTATATCCGTTAATTTTTTATGTAATTCTTTTCCTCTTTCAGAAAAAGCGAGAGATAATTGCGCACCGCGCTGCTCTTTTTCTTTGGGTGTGAGCACAGTGAGCGGAATTGCGGGATTATTGTCGAGCATATCGTTAATGTGAAATTCAAGAAAAGCCGTCAATTGATCTCGTTTTGCACATAGCGTATCAAAACCTGCTTCTTGAAATATATCGAGCGATGCTTTGAGTGCAGCCATTTGAAACACTTGAGCATTCGATAATTGCCAGCCATCAGCCCCTTGTGAAGGTTTAAATCCTTTCTTCATTTGGAAACGTGTGGATTCTTCATAGCCCCACCAGCCCCCGAAACGAGGTACATCGGGCGATGAGCCGTGACGTTCATGCACAAAAACCCCGCCTATGCCACCGGGACCCGAGTTCAGATATTTGTAGGAACACCAAGCAGCAAAATCCACATCCCAATCATGCAAAGCCAATTCCACATTGCCAATGGCATGAGCCAAATCGAAACCTGCTTTTGCACCAATGCTATGCGCGGCTTCGGTGATAGCTTTCATGTCAAAACGTTGCCCCGTCTGATACTGCACACCACTGAAAAGCACCAAAGCCACCGATGAGCCATGCTCTTCGATAGTGCGAACAATGTCTTCTGTGCGGAGGGTTGTTTCACCTTCGCGGGGTGCAATTTCGATAAGTGCCGTTTCGGGGTTGTAACCATGGAACGCTATTTGTGTCTCTACGGTATAATAGTCGGATGGAAAAGCTCCGGCTTCGATGATAATTTTGAAGCGTTCTTGTGTTGGACGATAAAACGATACCATCATCAAGTGGAGATTCACGGTCAGTGTGTTCATACAGACAACTTCGGAGGGTAGCCCGCCTGTTAGCATGGCAAGAGGTTCCCGAAGCAAGGTATGATAACTGAACCAAGGATTACGTGCCATGAAGTGACCTTCAACGCCGTATTTGTGCCAATCTTCAAGCTCATGAAGTAAGGCATATTGAACGGTTTTTGGCATTAACCCCAAAGAATTACCACAAAAGTAAAAAATGGTATTGTCTTGAAAACACGGAAAATGGAAGCGTCCGCGAAAATGATGAAGCTCGTCGGCATTGTCAAGCCGGCACGCAAAATCAAGAGAATTAGTATATTCGTTCATAAAAACAATAGCGGTTTAAAATCGTTGTACTCGCAAATCAGAGTGCAAATTAGGAAGAAAACAATAAACATCTGTGGGTAAGCAGTGCTTTTTCACAGTTCAATGGCAGTAGTAAATCTGTTTCTAAGGAATATTCATCACGTGAAATCACATTCATTATATCTGCGTTTTTCGGTATCGTCATTATGGATAATGGCGGCGGGTATGTTATTGTTCCGCTCATGCGGTTCGGCTCCGTCACAATCGAAGGAAGCAACTCCGCCACCACCACGCACGGGCATCGCTTTGTATCTGCCGGAATATTGGCACTCTTCAAACCATGCGGTTTTTGCTCCGATAATGCAACCGCTTTTGCAAAAAGGCATGGACACTGCATTTTTAGTGCGCCTGATGACTGACAGCCGAGTGCAGTTCAAAGAGTCGCTTGTCAAAATTAATGTGACGGGCTATAGAAAACCAACCGATTACAGCCAACATCATGATGCGTATTCGGTGAATAAGGGGGTCTCTTTTATGGAACAACATTCCCGTGACCTTGATAGTGCAGCAGCCAAGTACAATGTGCCCAAACAAGCCATCACGTCCATTTTATGGATAGAAACAAAATTCGGAAAAATTACAGGCAATCATTCCATTGCAAGTGTGTTCTTATCGGTTGCCTTAGCCAATCGTCCTGAAAATATTGAAAAAAATAAAAATGTCGTTCGCCAAGAATTATCAGAAAAAAAAGATACGACAGGGCTGTATGAATTAGAGAAAAAAATAGAACAAAGAGCAAATAAAAAATCGGCATGGGCAATAGATCAATTAATGGCTCTCGATTCCATGCGTTCGCGCTATCATGCCGATGTTCTCGATATAAAAGGATCATTCGCAGGTGCCTTCGGTTTATCGCAGTTTTTACCATCAAGTTATCGTTCATGGGCAGTGGACGGTGACGGTGATGGGAAAATCAATTTATTCGATGAGCAAGACGCTATTTTTAGTGTGGCAAATTATTTATCGGTTAATGGATGGCGCAAGGATAGAGAATCACATGAAAAAGCTGTGTTCCATTACAATAATAGCAAAGATTATGTTAGCGCTGTGCTGACTTTAGCCGAAAAATTAGGCATGGATAAGTAGTGTAAATATATGCACTATCATTGATTTTATTCCATACATCAAACTTTTCAAATAATTATACGCATTTTCACACTATGCAAAAGTTATCTTCATTGTCCGATTTAGCTTCATTATTACCGGAATCGGACAGAAAACAAGAACAACAGTCCGTCAAAAAGGGTTATGATGGTAAACCGCAAAAATTAAAAGTAGTTCATGACAGTAAAGGACGAAAAGGAAAAACAGTCACTCTTATTACGGGATTTCAGTCCACACCCGCTGAATTAGACGATATTGCTCGTAAACTTAAATCGCAATGTGGTGCCGGAGGCGGTGTATTGGATAATTCCATTGAAATACAAGGGGAGCATAGCGAAAAAGTAAAAAAAATTCTTACGGGAATGGGTTTTACTCTTGCAAAATAATAATTTTTTGAACGTAGATATACAGATATGTCGCATCATCATTCCCATCATAATCATACTCATGACCATTCCGACCATCATCATTCCCATGTTGATCATATAAGTAAAGACAGACGTTCTTTGCTTATTGCCATGATTACCACAGCAAGTATAATGGTGGTACAACTTATAGGCAGTTATATAGCAAATAGTATTGCCTTGCGTGCCGATGCGGGGCACATGCTTACGGATGTCGGAGCTTTATTGGTGGCATATCTGGCTTTGCGTTTATATGAAGCATCCAAAAACGATAAAAAAAAATTACAGCGATTTACTTTTGGATTTAAACGTGTTGAAATAATCGCGGCACTTGTGAATGGTGTGGTATTATTGTCGGTATGCGTATTGGTGATAAAAGAAGCGGTAGAAAGACTTTTAGGTCATTCGGAGCATGTGCATGGTGACACGATGTTAGCTGTTGCCGGATTTGGTTTTATTGCTAATGGAATAAGTGCCATAGTGCTTTATAAATCGCATCATCTCAGCACGCGCAGTGCATATTTACATGTGATGTCGGATTTATTGTCATCATTGGCAGTGATAATTGGTGGCATTATTATGCACTTTACCCATATTGAATGGATTGACCCTGTTTTATCCTTATTAATTATTGTGTTTATTGTGCGGAATGGATATAAATTAGTGCGTTCGGCTGCGCGGATTCTTATGGATGTCGCGCCCAAAGGAGCAGACCGCACCGTGATAGAAAATGCAATTTTATCTGTAGAGGGTGTCAAAAGTGTTCATGATATTCATGTATGGCAAATAGACACAGACAATAATGCTGTCAGTGCCCATATTGTCAGTGATGGACAGCGCTCTCATGAAGAAATATTGGGCGATGTGCGATTTAAAATAGAAAATGATTATTCATTATCACATTCCACATTTCAAATAGAATCCGACAGCTTTGCTCAAAGTCACCATTGTAATGGTTGTGAGAGTACCAAAAAATAATGCTTCCTAAGATGTAGGGGAGGCAAAATGCAATGTGAAATACTGTTTTGGAGGAAGACTTACCGGTATTGTACGAAGTTTTTACTTTACATCCAAACTTTCAGATATGTTTTCATGTACTAAATTTAACTTAATAATTTTTTCTAAATTACGATGTTGAACTTTGTTTGATTGTTTGTATTATCTATTCGTCAATACAAGGAAATTTGATTTTAGCTTCTTTATCAAGAATTGAAAAAATTTCTTTTCTGTTCTGCATTTGAACAGGTTCTTTTGAAATCAATTTCTTATGCCAATAAGTAAAAGCACTATCAATTTGGTTTTGGTTAATAGACTCTCCTTCTTCAGAGTTCCAACTCCAAAATATTCCATTATATACATGATGCCAACCGTGTAATTCTTTGCAATTTTTATAAATATATATTGTGCTTAATCCTTCTGCTTTTTGCTCTGTATCTTCATAAATTCTTGTTAAAATTATATGAATTGCAACAGTTTTATTTGGGACTTTTATTGAAGAAAGAAGTTTTTCTGTTGCAGGTTTTCCTATTTTTACTAACTCATTTGATACTGAATCAGTTTGAGTTAAAATCAAAATTAGTTGACAATCAATTTTTATAGAACCCCAATTCAATTTTTCAATTAATTCAGATGTCCTATTTTCAGAATTGATTTGACCAAATGATAAGGTTGTTATCAAATGGAAAAATATAAATATGAGAGTTTTATTGATTTTCATTGAAGTGTTATCAGTTTCTCATCGTAACCCAATTCACCTTTCATTCCCCCAAAACTACAAAACTTTGGCTTTCCATCCAAATTGTGCTGCCAAAGAATACAAAATCAGCATCATTACATTCTTCGATGTATCCTTCTGTTTGCAAGTCAATATTCTTTGTCTTTAAATTTTACTCGGTTCAATATATCCCAAGGTAAAAAATGTCAGTATCCGTGAATCTGTCGAAAGTAACAATTGTTTTTTTTATTTTTTGAGTCTCGACTTATTGAAAAATATAAGCTTAGTTTTGGTTGTTGTTTAGAAGAAAATTGTTTAAAATTCAAACTTTAATCCTCCTGTTGGAAATATTGCCAAACCGTCAAAATAAGTTTTCCCCTTAACATAATTAAAGTTCTCACTATTGGCAATTTTTCTGTTTAATATGTTTACTACGTCAAAAAATGCAATAAATTTTATGTCGCTTAAATAAAAGCTGTAATTGACACGAATATCTAAACTTGAAAAGTGGGGTAAGCGTCCTTGGTTTCTACCTAAAAGTTCCATCCCAAAAAGATAGTTATCTGTATTGTTGAGGACATTGCTGTATATTTGATAGTTGTCGGTTGGTCTGCCTGTCGCATATCTGTATTTCCCTGAAATAGATAATGCAGGGCTTATTTGATAGCTGACCATAAAGTTAATTTGATGTGGTTGACTAAAAGAAAAATCATATAATCCCAATCCGTCATGGTCATTTCTTTTTACTTCCATATATGAGTAACTCATGATACCATGCCATTCTTTTGTAAGTCTTTTTGTGACAGAGATATCTATGCCCTGACCAAAACCTGTCCCATTATTATTTCGCAGAATACTGCCGTTTATTGGGGTGGTAACCATATTACTGAAATGTTTATACCACCCTTCAAGTGTTATTTTTATATCATCAGGCAAGTAGGATTTATATGAAACGATTAATTGCTGTGTTTTCTCCATTGTGAGAGTATTGCCTTGCGGAAGATCTGCTATATCAGAATATACGGGGTCTTGGTAATAGATTCCTGCGCCAAAACTTAGACTATTATTTTCATTTAAGTCATAATTGATATTGGTTCTCGGTGCTATGACGATTTCTTGGGAAAAACCACTATAATCCGATCTTAGACCTATATTCATTGAGAGCTTATTGCTAAACTCAATAAAGTAACTGATAAATCCGGAGCCATTAAATGAAAAATCATCAAAATTTGCATTAACAAAATCAGGTGTTATTACTTGAAAATTTTGTGTAGGATTTAACAATTGATTGCGTCTAAAAATAAAGTTTGTATCATTCACAAGAAGTTCCCTGTCATTGAAAAGTTGCAGTAAATCACCTTCAATACCAACTATCAATCGATCATTCTTCAAAAATGATGTTTCCATAATTGAACGAAATCCCCATTTATTTTCACTATATTGTTGGGTTTGAATGGGATTGATATTAGCAAAAATGTTGCTTCGAAGTATGCCGTTAGAGTCTTGCCTCGGGTATGCCTTTCCCACATGTACCATCGAGGAATAGTTTGTGAAGTAAAGTATATTTTTCCATACACTTGTTGCTCCTATTAATGTTCGTAAGTTTGCTCCAACAAGAGTTTTATTTCTCTTGAAATCTGGCAAATACAGTAAATTCAAATCTTTGTCCGCATAGACATTGCCCATATCTCTCACAAAACTTTCGGGACTGATTATTGTAAGAATAGATAACTTGTTTTTTGCATCAAGTTCGGTTGTAGTTTTTACAATAAAGTCCGCATAGGAAGGGAGTCCTAAGTTTTGGAGACCAACTAAGTGGACGAGTGGATAAAAGTTCTGATACCTCGCCGACAGAAAAAGTGTTGTTTTATCGTGAAAATAACTTTTTCCGTCATAATTTAATGAAACACCCAATAAATCGAGTTGCCCATCAATTACTGTGCTTTCATTATTTCCTTCCTTAATGCTTAATCCAAGATAGGATGCACTTCTACGTCCAAATTCAGCTCCAAAGGCACCCCCTTGGAATATTGCATTATCAATTACTCTTGGTGCAAAAATACTGAACCTACCGCCATTGGGGTCATTAAAAAAACTGTTACCTTCTAAATGTCCTACCTCTGTCAGTGGAATATCATCCACCATATAAACATTATCTCGTACCCCCTGACCGCGAACAGCAATAGCCGAATATATACCCCCACTGCTTGAAACGCCCGGCAACATACCGATAGCTCTAAAAATATCCCCTTGCGCTCCGGGATTCAGAGAAATTTCATCTCTGCTGAAACTAAATGTTGAAATAGGCTTTGTTTTATTGTTTTCATATCGAAAAGCCGATATTTCGATAGTTTTCAGACGTATAAAATCTTCATTAAGCTCAATCGAGAGAGATAATGTTTTTCCATTAAGAACGCTTTGCTCTGTCAAAAGTGCCGATGTGTAGCCAAGAGAGCTAGCCTTGACAATATACTTTCCGACCTTTACTGCGTTAATAATGAAGTTCCCATTTGTATCCGTAATTGCTCCTTGTTTTGTCTCGACTATTTGCACTGTTACACCCACCAAGGGCTGTTTCGTTTTGCTGTCAATGACAGTACCTTTAACATTACCAATAGATATTTGTTGAGCAAAGATCTGGAAAGAAATACAAGACTGTATTACAAGTAATATGGCTATAAATTTCATGTACTGAATATAATTGTGAATAATGCACATTACATACCCTTATCATAGAGATATGACATTTAGTTGTATTCTACTTTAAAAATCAAACAATTCGCCCAATAATCCCTTTTTATGTTTATAGCGCTTGTCGTCGTCTTTATAATAGCGATTATCATAGTCTTTGTGGTAGCGTTCGTCCTTGTCTTTGGAAAAACGTTGACTTTCAACATACGTATCTGCCTTGCTCTGTTTGACATTCTGCGAAGACCGTTCAATAATTTTATCAAGTTCTCCGCGGTCAAGCCACACGCCGCGACACTCCGGACAATAATCAATTTCAATACCATTACGGTCTGTCATGAGTAAACTCACATTACAATTTGGACATTTCATACGTTTTGATGTTTAATGAGTGATTTTTTCCACAAATGTCCTACCCCTTTTAGGAGATAGAGTCAGCTAACTGAGAAGATTTGTTTATTAATTTATTGTTGTCATGATGATGTGCTTTGTATCCATTTGTTAAGATATATGATGTCTTTACAATTGTATTCTCTCGGATTAACCCATTTGTTTTCTCTAAACTACAAAATTTTGGCAAGACAGACAAATCTTTATCCGTCGTAGCAATAGTGTTCTCAACTTAAGTGTACTTGTCGGGTTTGATTAAATTTTTCGTGCTTCATCTCTTAATCTTGTTTTTTTGTTCGTTTATACAATAACAATATTCCGTCAATTCCTATTATTAGAACTACCAATAAAATTGCTATGACAATCCAATCAAGTATCGTCCTTTTTAATCCACCAATCCATTGAACTTGTTCTAAATAAGAAATTCTTTTATCCACGAGTTCTGAAGTGTACCCATAGTGCTTTGCTTCTTGATACACTTGCAGCGTGTTTTGTACATCGGTTGTCAAGGCACAAATATTGCCTAAATCAAATAATAATTGTGCTACAATCGGGTCTTTGGGCTTTATAAAATACATTCTTTCGTTTAGCTGTGCATAAAGCTGTTTTTGCAAATTATGGAGGTCACGATTAGTTTTATTTACCGGAATTTTGTCTTCACCAAAGTCAAGTGAAAGAATTGAATGTTCCCACAAATACTTTTGATTATCCTTAGCTTTTAATTTGGCTTGAAGTATTTTTATATGTATCCATTCAGAACTGTGATGCGATGTAGGGTTTATC
>JAFLBY010000139.1 GCA_017302855.1 Candidatus Kapaibacterium sp. | reverse complement strand
CTAATTGAGAGTCTTTTTGTAGATATGTACTTATCACTCTCGCAGTTTGATAAGTACCGGCTTGGCTATTACCAAAAACAAAGTTGACAATCGCGGGCGAAGTACCATAATAATACAAATCATCACAATTATCTGCATTAAATTTTGTGTAGCCTATAGAATTACCCGGATATTGATATACAGTATTGGTATCAGGGTCATCATTTTTCGTACCGAGATATAGTTTCGTACCATTAAAAAAGTCTCTTTGACCATCACCGTTTATATCGGGAGTAGCATAAGGGAAAAAACCAAAGGGCCATGTGAATTGATTGAGAGTATCTGCAATATCGCGATTATACCACGTTTCCATTCTGTCGGTTTTGTCATCCCATGAGCGTTTTCTGACAACCATAGCATTGGGCGCAAGTCCATTACGGAAATTAGGCAGATAGCAGAATTTGTCAAAGACACCTCTGAAAGGATTGGATGTATTGACCCTCCAAACTTCAAGTTGAACGGGTTCTTGCGCTGTTGCAATGACACAGCAAAGCACAAAGGAAAGGATGAGTGTGATTTTCATGGAGATTCGATTCACAAAGTACTAAAACGTTGATTCAAAAATATGGCATTACTTCTAATATTATGTTATCCCTGCGAGATTCTTTCTCACCGTTGATGCTTCACTTCTTTCCGAGAATAAATATATCCTGTTAATCCTACAATCGCTTCATTCCTCTCTGACATAATGCCGTGAAGATTGTCCGAACCGAGTTGTATGGATTTGTAGCCATTGCAGAATGAGACTATTATTTTCTTTTGCTTTTTGTGTGACAAAGAGTAGTTTTGCATACACAATGAAATTTAAAAATGTATGAACAATAAGATAGCCATTGCTATTATAGGTCCGACGGCATCGGGCAAAACCGCTCTTTCATTGGCTTTATCGTCAGTATTGCCCTCGGAAATCATTTCGGCTGATTCACGACAAATATATAGATATTTGGATATTGGGACGGCAAAGCCAACAGAGGCGGAACGTGCTTGTGTGAGGCATCATTGCATAGATATATGTAATCCCGATGAAAAATACAGCGCTGGTTTATTTGCCAAAGAGGCAAAACCGATAGTGAATAGATTGTTCGATGAACATAAAGTTCCGATAATTGTCGGTGGTTCGGGTTTATATGTTCATGCACTATGCGAAGGTTTGGCAGAAAGTGCGGTTGAAATTTCCGAAGAAATACGACAAAAAGCAATGGCTTTTTATGAGCAAATAGGACGTGAGGAACTTTTTGCTTATGTGAAAAGTATTGATCCCTTGAGTGCAGAAAAATATTCCGATAAAAATCCGCATAGATTATTGCGAGTGGTAGAATATTATTTTGCCACAGGTTTACGGTTTAGCGATTTTCATGCACAAGTCATAGACAAACCTTCATTTACAACATTATATTTTGGTTTGGATTATCCACGTGCTGCTCTCTATGAGATAATTAATAAACGCTGCGAAATGATGTGGGAACATGGTATATTTGAGGAAACGGAATCCGTGCTGAACATGGGATTTACTCCCGATATTCAATCATTGCAGACGGTCGGCTATAAGGAAGTGCTGAAAGTACTTCAAGGTGAACTGACAAACAAAGAAGGGCTTGAAGCAATGAAACAATCCACGCGCCGCTATGCGAAACGGCAACTCACATGGTGCAATAATCAGACAAAAGTGCAATGGTTAGCAAAGGAAACAGCAGTGCCAACAATCGTCAAACATTATGCTCAGTCGGTGTCGGCGGAATACGTAGAGCAGAGAGAATCGGCAGTTTCTCGGTGATAGATATAGGTGGGGGCATCGGTTTTTCCGATACTGTATCCTTGTTGGGAGCATCGTTCGTAAAATTCACTGTCATCGGCATAGCGTAAAGCGGCAAAACCTCCGAGTTCAATGGCGGTGGAGCGTTTTATACAAAAAGTGCCTCCAATGACACATTCGTCCAAATGAATTGTATTGTTGGGGTTGTTTTTATCTATGACGTAAGGATTGCCGATGATTTGTACTCCTCCATGGATGAGATCAACATCGGGGTAATCGAGTATGATGGAACGACGAATGGCAAGGTGGTCGGTGTCATATTCATCGTCGGAGTCCAAGAATGTGACATACATCCCGCATGCTTGCATAATGCCGGCATTGCGACTGAGTCCGGTGCCACGATTTGAGTGATAGGAATAGCGCACGGCATATTGCGGATTGTCTGCAATAAAGCGGCGTATAAGTTCGTTGGTATTGTCGGTGCTGCCATCATCAACAATGATAAGTTCCCAATCTTTTTCCGTTTGCGCAAGCAGTGATTGCAATGCACGTTCAATAAGCCGAGCACGGTTATATGTGGGCATAATGACCGAAAAGAAGGGCACACGATTTTTGTAAATAGTCAGCATAGTCAATGTAAAAAAATAATTCACAGAGAAGCAGAAACGCAAAAATAATTTTATAGCCGGACATGGAACTTACCGAATTTTGGACAATTTGCGGCGCCAATGCCATACCGTTGGATATTGAGCAATTGCAAGCAATCGAGCGATATGTAAAGGAAATCGTATATTGGAATGAACGTGTAAACATGATATCGCGTAAAGATTGCGAAAATGTGCTTGAGCGGCATATTCTTCATTCTTTAATGATTTGTAAATATGCTGAATTTGGTCAGAAATCATGGGTATTAGATATCGGTACGGGTGGTGGCTTCCCGGGAATACCTTTGGCAATTGCCAGACCGGATTTGCGTATATTATTAACAGATTCGATTGCCAAAAAAGTAAAGATGACGGAAATGTTTGCTTCCCATACCGGTCGCAGAGATTTGAAAGCACGATGTGTGCGCGTGGAGGAATTGCAAAAAGAAAAAGATATGATTGGCAAATTTAATACAATTACTGCACGCGCAGTTGCGCCAATACTTTCTTTAATGGATTGGTCTTTTCCTTTATTGAAAAAAAATGGTCAATATGTTTTATTAAAGGGCGGTAACCTTGATCAAGAAATAAGCGATGCCCAAAAAGCATATCCGTTTTGTGAGTTTACAGAGCATCGTATTGATTGTGTGGGGTATAATTATTTTGCACAGGAAGAAAAAAAAGTAATTGTCATTAAGCAACAATAATTATTCGAGACAGTTATTATGAAATCGTTTTTCCTTCGGATTTTTTTATTATGCAGTATTGTCATAATATTGCCCGCTATTGCGACGGCTCAAAAAAGTCCGGTAACATTGGCGCGAGTGAAGTATAATGGCGGTGGTGATTGGTATAATGATCCTTCCGGTGAAGTTAATTTATTGAAATATATTCGTGCGAACACCAATATTAGCGTTGAACCCAAGTATGAATATGTGGATTTGAGTTCGGATAATTTATTTTTATATCCGATTATTTTTTTAACGGGTCACGGAACGATTAATTTTTCTGATGCAGAGGTGAGAAGATTGCGTGCTTATTTACAGAATGGCGGTTTTTTATATATTGATGATGATTATGGTTTAGATGCAAGCATTCGAAAAGAAATGAAAAAAGTATTTCCTGATAAACAATTTGTCGAATTGCCGTTTAATCATGGAATCTATACATGCCATTATACATTTTCGTCGGGATTGCCAAAAATTCATGAGCATGATAATAAACCACCATTAGGTTTGGGCATATTTCATAATGATCGTCTATGCGTATTTTATACCTATGAAACAAATCCCAGCGATGGTTGGGCAGACCCTGAAGTGCATCAAGATCCTCCCGAAAAGAGGGAAATATCGTTTAAGTTAGGAACGAATATAGTAGTGTGGGCATTGACGCATTAATATCAGCGTACTTGCAGTAGAACCGATGCAGCAATTGCAGCCGTTTCCGCTCTCAGCCGAGTTGTACCTAAAGAAACAAAAGTAGCACCACCTTTGTTTTTTTGCAGTAATTCTAATTCTTCCATAGAAAAACCGCCTTCGGGTCCGATGCAAAAACATGTATTGTCCGTAGGTGATGACAGGGGAGTACCTTTCGCATCAGCGATAAAGATATGCACATCGTGAAGTAAAGAAAGAGCTTCCTTCACATTGTTCTTTATGATAATCTGAGGTAATAAAGCTCTTTTACACTGTTTTATCGTAGCAATAATTTTTTCTTGTAATCGGAGAGCATCGGGCTTTTTTTGTGAACTGAATTGTGTTCGCGTTAGAATAAATCGCTTTATCCCGAGTTCTGTGCATTTTTCTATTGCAAATTCTAATCGCTCTTTGAAGTCAAGCCAGCCCAGCATGATAGTGGTGTCATAGGAAGATTCGCCGTACTTTTCCTTAAATTGTTTGCATTGAACCGAAATAGTATCGTTTTTATCATTAATGCGGAGTACGCCTAAGCTTGCTAAACCCTTACCATTCAATACAATGACTGTGTCGGAATCTTTCATGCGTCGGACTCGACAATGCTTTGCTTCCGCAGCGGATAATTCAATGATTGAATGTTCGGGAGTTAAATTTTCTGCATAGACAGCTTCCATACTCTTAGCAACTTTTCAAAAAACATCTCGTAGAAGAAGTGCAATTTACACAAAGTGGAGAACATTATGTTACAAGTAGATTCAATTTCCAAAACTTTCTCCGGTGGTTTCAAAGCCGTGAATTCTGTGTCGCTTAGCGTCAATTCAGGAGAAATCGTGGGAGTTCTTGGACCAAACGGTGCCGGAAAGACAACAACAATCCGCATGATATTGAACATTATTGCACCGGACCAAGGGTCAATCCGCATAAACGGTAAGCATAGTACCGAATTGTCAAAAGATATAATCGGTTATCTGCCCGAAGAACGAGGATTGTATAAAAAAAGTACCATTGGGCATACTCTTGCTTATTTTGGCTCGCTCAAAGGAATGGATGAGAAAACAATCAAACAGAATACTGGCTATTGGCTTGAACGCTTTAATCTTGGTGGTATGGAAAAGAGAAAAGTAGAAGAATTATCAAAAGGTAATCAGCAAAAAGTACAGTTTATTGCAGCAGTATTGCATAATCCGTCATTACTTATTCTGGATGAACCATTTTCCGGTCTTGACCCGATAAATCAAGTCTTATTTAAAGAAGCTGTCAGTGAATTAAAAGAACAGGGGAAAGCGATAATCTTTTGCACGCATCAGTTAGAATCGGCAGAAACATTTTGTGATACTTTTTTTCTTATCAATAAAGGAGAAAGAGTATTGTACGGTACATTGCATGACATACGAAAAGATTTTTATCGTAATGAATGTGAAGTTGGTTTCTTGGGTGATGTCTCATATTTATCACGCATTCCTCATACGACATTAAAGTCTGTGAACGGGCAAACCGCAATTTTGGAATATGACAGTACAATAGACTTTTCGACATTAGTAAAACAAGTTGCCGATGTCATGACATTAACAAGAATTGCAAAAATAGAACCATCATTGTTACATATATTTATGTCGGTGATACAAGGAAATGTACAAAAATCAAATACAGGAGATTTTCAATGAAATTATCAAAAATATACTCTGTCGGATATTGGGAATTTACCGAAAAAGTTCGCACTAAATCATTCCTTGTTTCTTTGGTCTTGACACCTATAATTATGATTGCTATGGGTGTATTGCCGACACTTATGGGTTTGAAAGAATCTAATGAAGTAAAGACTTTTGCCGTATTGGATAAAACAACACAGTTAATGCCTGTGATTGAGCGGAGTCTCAGCAAAAAATATACTTTTGATGATGGTACGCCTATGTATAAGTTTAGGAACCTTGCATCAGATTTAGGATCTGAAAAAGCATTGGATAAGGTAAGAAATGAAATACTTGAAGAAGAGCTTACTGGACTATTTATTATCCCTCAGAATGTGTTTACGGAAAAGAAAGCAGAATATTATGGACTGAATGTTGCCAACGAACGCGAGACAGAAAGATTTTTTTCAATGCTCGAAGAAACAATAATCTCCCTTGAATTAGGAAAGAATGGTATTGATTCAAGTCTTTGTGCAAAAATCAATACACCAATTGATAAAAAGTTAGTAAAAATGACTCCGGATGGGCAAGAAAATGAGACAGAGTTTTATCAACAATTTTTTTCCGGCTATGGTGCAATCATTATAGTGATGATATTAGTCATTACTTCGGCTCAATTATTAGTAAGATCATTATTGGAAGAAAAGAACAATAGAATAATGGAAATTCTTTTGTCTTCTTGTTCTCCTTCAGAGTTAATGTTTGGCAAGTTAGCCGGATTGGGTGCATTGGGAGTCTTTCAAGCAATAGTATGGATGGGGATGGCTGTTATTGCTGGACTGGGATTTCAAAAAGAATTTATCACATTGTCAAATATGCCTTTGATTTTATTGTTTGGTATCAGCGGATTTCTTCTCTTTGCTTCTTTGATGATTGGTATTGGCTCCTCTGTGACTACCGAGCAAGAAGCACAAAATATTACAGGATATATTGTCATGTTGGCTGTACTTCCCGTTATGTTTATTTTACCTATATCACAAGAACCAAGCGGTACAATTGCCACAGTGTTGTCTTATATACCATTTACTGCACCGATGATTATGAGTTGTAGGATTGTGTTGCAAACGCCGCCATTGTGGGAAATTGCTTTATCTCTTGCATCAATTTATAGTTCGATGATACTTTTTATGTTTATATCGGCAAAAATATTTCGTGTTGGTGTTTTGGCTTATGGTAAGCGTTTGACTTTACCGGAAATTATTAAATTACTTCGTGAGAAATAAAATTATAATGAAGAAGGAAGTAACTGAAGAAAATCGGTTACTTCCTTTTATTGTAAAAACTGCTCAAACTTTCTTCTGAACCAATCTCTTTTTTCTTGGGTAGTGCGAATAGAAATCATTATTGCTTCATCTGTGTCATGTCGTTCAATAACCTCGCCTGCATCATACAATTGACCGATAATATTGCTGTGAGAATATGGAATAGCGACAGTATATAATGCACTTTGCCGTTCAAATGATTCTTTCATTTTGTGCAATAGAGCATCTAAATGGATTTTTTTCTGTGCAGAGATGAGAACACAATTAGGAAATTCAAGTTCTAGAGCATGAAGTATTTCAGGGTCTTCCACTGCATCAATTTTATTAAATACTAAAATTGTGTCATGCGAGTGAACCGAAATATCGCTCAGTGTTTTTTCTACCGTTTCTATATGTTCTCTAAACGCAGGATTAGATATATCAACGACATGAATGAGCGTATCGGCTTCGATAGTTTCATATAATGTGCTCTTAAAGGATGCTATAAGATGAGTAGGTAATTTTCGGATAAAACCCACTGTATCGGAAAGTAATACTTGTTGTCCACTGGGTAAAGATAAAGAACGAACCGTAGTATCGAGTGTAGCAAATAATTTATTTTCAGCATAGACTTCGGCATGTGTGAGGGCATTCATTAAGGTTGATTTACCGCTGTTCGTATAGCCGATTAGTGCGAAACGATGTAATAATTCACGTCCTTTGCGTTGCTGTTCTTTTTGAATATCAATGGTCGCCATTTTATCTTCGAGACGATTTATCCTGTCGCGAATTAATCGTCTGTCGGTTTCGATTTGAGTCTCACCCGGACCTTTTGTTCCTACACCGCCATATTGTTTAGATAAGTGTGTCCACATACGAGTTAAGCGGGGCATCATATATTTCAACTGTGCCAATTCTACTTGTGTGCGAGCTTCGACAGTTCTGGCTCGAGAGGCAAAAATATCAAGAATTAAACCGCTTCGATCAAGAATTTTGACTTCTAATTCTTTTTCTAAATTTCTCACTTGCATTGGTGTTAAATCATCATCAAATATGACACAAGTGGCATGAGATTCTTCAATTAATTGTTTAACTTCTTGCACTTTACCGGAACCGATAGCTGTTGCGGGCACTTTACGTTGTAATTCTTGAACTATTTTTGCTATAATTTCAGCACCGGCTGTGTCAGCTAAGAATTCTAATTCGTCAAGATGTTCTTTGACTAATTGGCGATTAGTACCTTTAGGTACAACAGCAATAGCAATGGCAATTTCTTTTTTCTTCTCGGTAGAATTATCTGTCATATTGTTAGATCATGTTGAAAATAGACAAAAAATATGGGAGTACTATCAAATGCTACTCCCATACGATATATTATTCTTGATTATCAATTTGTGCTCTTTGTAATTGACCGGAATAATCAACATAGACAGTTTTCCATTCCGTAAATATATCAAAGACCGTCCATCCGCCTTCACGATGTCCATTACCGGTTCCTTTAATTCCACCAAATGGCATGTGAGCTTCGGCACCAATTGTTGGCGCATTGATATAGGTAATGCCGGCTTCCAATTCACGCATAGCTACAAAAGCTACATGAACATTTTTAGTGAAAATTGAGGAAGATAAACCATAAGCACAATGATTTGCATATTCAATAGCTTGCTCGAACGATGATACTTTTGAAACAGATAAAACAGGTCCAAAAATTTCTTCATTAAATATGCGCATTTGCGGTGTTACATTCGTAAAAATTGTCGGTAACAGAAAATTACCATTTTTCAATGTTTCATCAGACGGTTCTACACCGCCGCAAAGAAGTGTTGCACCTTCATTTTTTCCAATTTCGATATATTCCTTAATTTTTGCAAATTGCTTTGTGTTAATAACGGGACCCATTTCCGTTGTATCATCTAATCCGCTACCAACACGTAATTTTTCGGCTTTTGCTTGTAGTTTTTGTACAAATTCATCATGAATATTTTCATGGAGAATTAAACGGGAAGTCGCTGTACAGCGTTGCCCTGTCGTGCCAAAAGCTCCCCACAAGACACCATTAAGGGCAAGGTCAAGATCTGCATCATCTAAGACAATTTGCGGATTTTTTCCGCCCATTTCCAAAGAACATTTTTTATTTAATTCACCGCATCGCATTGCAATACGTTTGCCCGTCGCTGTGGAACCCGTAAATCCAATTAACTTGACATCAGGATGCTCTACAAGTGCTGATCCGGTGTCACCTTTACCGAAAACCACATTAAATACGCCTGCCGGCAATCCTGCTTCCTCTAATATTTCCGCAAAAATTATAGCCGATTCGGGAGAATCTTCCGAGGGCTTAAACACAATAGTGTTACCCGCAACGAGTGCAGGAATAATTTTCCATGAAGGTACGGCAATAGGGAAATTCCATGCAGTAATGATTCCACATACGCCAATAGGCATACGGAATGATAAATTCATTTTATTATCCATTTCACTAGGAACAGTATAGCCGAATAATCGCCTTCCTTCTGTTGCTGCATAATAACAAGTATCTATGGCTTCTTGAATATCACCTTTGGTTTCAAAAAC
>JAFLBY010000138.1 GCA_017302855.1 Candidatus Kapaibacterium sp. | reverse complement strand
GGATTCTCCAACACACCCTCACGTATCAAAATGCTGGCTCCGCCCGGCACTTTCTCTTCCCCGGGTTGAAATATTAACTTAACAGTTCCCTGCAATTCTTGCTCTTTTTGCTTCAATAAAGCAGCAGCGCCCAATAACATCGCTGTATGAGCATCATGACCGCAGGCATGCATCACACCCGCATTCTGTGAAGCATAATCCAGATTTGTTTCCTCCATTATCGGCAAAGCATCAATATCCGCACGCAAACCAACGCAATGTTTTCCATGACCAATCGTAGCAACAATACCCGTTTCACCGATAGTTTTGTGCTCAATGCCAAGCTCATTCAAACGTGAAGAAATATACGAATGCGTTGCAAACTCCTGAAATGACAATTCCGGATTCGCATGTAAACTACGACGGTCGCGGATTATACGCTCTTCAATGCTTCGAGCTTCGGCTAATCTTGTGTTCATGATTGATTACTTTACTATGAATAAATATCTGACAACATTTCTCCAACACAAATCTACGCCTTTTCTGACGTTTTTCCTTGTATTGCTCTATCTGAATATCTATGCAGCATACATCATCATACCGCCCGTCCGCAATCCCGAGTCCATCACCTATTTTCTGGCTGCACTCTCAGTCCATTCCATCATCGCTGCATTGCTGTGGAATACACTCAAAACAACAATGCCCTCATTGCTCTTGCTTGCCATACTCTTCTTTGTGCCGCGAATGATACTATTTCCTATGCTCCCTTGGCTTTCCGATGATGTTTTCGGCTATCTATGGTATGGACATGTCACCGTTCATGGCATGAACCCCTTCGAAGCAAATGCCGATTCGCCACTGTATCATCATCTGCGTAATGCCAGCTATAACCTCATGGCATATAAACAATTTCCCGCCATATATCCACCCTTAGCAGAACTATGGATTGCTGTCGGCGTATGGATAGGGGAACTATGGTCTGATGGATGGTTTGCCGCTCTCATGGGATGGAAATCCATACTCTTCATCATGGAAATAATAACCTTCGCGCTCATCGCCAAAGCCAGAACAATACTATCACACTCCATCAACAAAGGAGTATTGCTCTTCGCTCTTAGCCCTTTACCCGTCATTGAAATTATGGGACAAGCACACAATGAAGGATTGATTCTGCCTCTTATCATACTCATGGCAATCATCGCCTCACGACTATTCCAGACGCAAACACCAATGCTCGCATTAGTAATTGGAACAATAATAGGCGCTATGGCAGCAATCAAAATTTACCCCATCGTACTCATATTGCCACTCATCGCTCTCCGGACACTCACATGGCGCAATAAAATCATTATCATACTCACAGCAATAACCACACTCATCGCCATATCTGCACCATTCCTCTATAAACCAGAATCATTACAACAATTTGCCAATGTCCTCCAATTCTATAACCGAACTGCATTTAACTCGCCCCCACTCATCATCATCCGTGAACTACTCGCCCTGCTCAATATCCAACAATGGTGGCATAAAGCGCCCACATTACTCACCTTCATACGTCTTGCAGCTCTCATTGCCCTTGCTGCCTTCTGGTACAAACACACCAAACAACAACACACTCAAACACTCACTGCACAATTCTTCCTTATCGCCTTAGCTATGTTGCTCTGTTTTACCATACTAAGCCCCAAAGTCCACACATGGTACTTCGTTCCAATCTTAGCACTCAATATCATCACACGCTTTCAATCCATAGCTCTTATCACAACAATACAAATGGCATCATACGCGCTCTACCTCCATACACCACCCAAAGAACATTACACACTCAACTTCATACTTTGGGCAATCATGCTCATACCAATAACAAAAGAATTTTACAAAAAATGGGCAAATCCCAATGGTCAAAATTAGCCAATGTTAAGAAAATGTATCATCCAAAACAATTCGGATTCATGCCTTCTAACCGTTTTGTGTAATTTTGCACCACGAAATGGAACTTTACGTGAATTCTGCGGTGTATAGGGTTGCCGAGCAACTAAAAAATTCACGAATGTTATTTCTCGGCGGCTAATATTCGTTTCACTTTGCGAAAACTCACTTAATGCAAACGGTCTTAAACGGAAAATCACATACAAACGGTGTGTATCATCACAGAAAACCTCTTGATATATTATTCCTCACCCCCAGATTCCCTTTTCCTCTCTATGGCGGTGACAGAATCAAATCATATCACTTGCTCAAGCATCTTGCCCACCGCAACAATGTAACACTCGTCACATTCAATCACAGAAGATTACCATCACCCGAGCAACTCGCGGCAATCCGTGACCTCGGCATAGAACTCCACACCATCGTACTCAATCCCGTCAAAGCAGGAATGAGATGCGTAGCAAGCATGATCAATGGAAAACCATTAGAAATCGCATTCTACAATCAACCCGAATTTGCAAACGTGGTGGATCAACTGTGCCGTGAAAGACAATTCGATCTTGGAATCTCATTCTTCATGAGAACAGCAGAATACATCAAATACAAATCTTTCCCCAAAATACTCATCGCCGAAGATTGCCGAACAATGTACCAATCACGTTCATATCAAGCATCCGACAGTCTTAAACAAAAACTCATTCGTTGGTGGGAAGTCAAAAAACTTCGTGAATATGAACCCGATGTCACACGATACTTCGACATAACAACACTTGTCACCCATGATGACATCGAAGGCATGAGAAAACAAAACCCCGCCGCACAATATCGTTTGCTCACTAATGGAGTGGAACTTGACACTTTCGCCCCAAATTACAATCAAGAACAAAGAAGCGGACTGCTTTTCTCCGGAAAATTAGATGTATGGGCTAATGAAATGATGGTAAAAAAAATTGCAAATGAGCTGATGCCCATTATTCAAAAAGAAATTCCATCTGTCACATTCTCCATCGTCGGAACATCGCCAAGCTCATTAGTCAATAAATTGCAAAATGACCACATAAAAGTATATCCCAATGTACCTCGAATGCAAGACTATATGCAATCGGCGGCAATATTTCTCCACCCACATCAAGGCGGCTCCGGCATACAAAACAAAATACTCCAAGCAATGGCATGCGCTTGCCCCGTCGTCACAACACCAACAGGCATACAAGGCATACCAGTAGAACATGGACGCGACGTACTCATCGGCACTACCGACGAAGAAATCATTGCGCATGTGCTGTTCTTGCTGCGCAACCCTCATGAACGCGACCGACTCGCACGAAATGCAAGAGAAATTGTCGAACGCTATCACTCATGGGAAAGCATATACAAATCATTCGACAGCATCATAGACGAACTCTTCATAGAAACAGACCATCACAATCACGATGCACGATACTACAAAAAATAAAGCCATTTTCTTCGACCGTGACGGCATCATAAATCGCAGAAAAATAGGGGGCTATATCACCACAACGGAAGAATTTGTTTTCATACCCGACTTCTTCACCGTCTTTGCCTATGCAATCCATAAAAACTATATACCCATAGTCATCACCAACCAACAAGGCATCGGCAAAGGACTCATGACCATCCATGACCTGCGCCGCATCCATACCCACATGCAACAACACATCCGCTTAGCAACAGGCGCAGACTTCGACGACATACGATTCTGCACATCGCTTGCCCAAGACAATGACCAACGCCGCAAACCCAACCCGGGTATGATTACAGAATCCATCCAACAATGGAATATCAACCCACAACAATCATGGATGATAGGCGACAGCCAAAGCGACATCATCGCCGCACAAGCCGCCGGCGTCCGCACCATCTATATAGGCAATAGCCAAGACCTCACCATCACCACAGCCGACCACATCTTCGCCACCATGAGCGAACTCAATGAAAATTTGCATCGTATCATAGAATAAATTCAACCCATAAACCAAGTTTTTAGTTTGTGCATAATGCAAGTATAATTGAGTATAGAGACTTTTGGGAGCGAATAGTAAGTTTTTTTTTCTTTAAGAACCTGTACACAGATTGTTACTAACTTGCTTTTTTGTATTTTTGTCAAGTTCATGTAAGGGAGTTGTTCTGTAAGTATAACTTGTTGTTGTTTGAGCAAATACACAAACATTCAACTTCCCGGATTTTGTTTAATCAATTTCAATGTAATTTTAGTATTTTTGTAATAATAGTCTAATGATTAGATTAATTAAAGTTTTACGTTGTATGGTGAACAAAGTTATGAAGTATTTTGCAATACATGCAATAGTTCTTTGCGTGGTATTTACAGAAGTCTTTAGTAAAGATAACCCACGGACTAGTGTAAGGGAATTTCTGAAGTACACGATTAAAGAAAGTGACAATTCTTTTTCATTTGTAATGCAAGGTAAAGTCACTAAGACATACTATACTGTCCCATTACCGAAAGAATGTAAATTCCGAATTTTTCAACCGAGCCGTTGTGAAATATATAATGTCGAAGCACAGTTAAATGGAGAAAAAATTGATAGGATTGCAAAATATAATGATAGTAATGAAGATGTTTTTCTTGATGATAACTATATCCATTTAATTGACTATTCAAAAGTTCATGTTAGTTCGCTGATGAAACTAGATGTCTCTTACCAGAAGGAGTGTAATAATCCTCTGTACTTTGAACCACTATTTATCTATAATACAGATTCTTTGGAAATAATATCAATTGAATTTAACCACTCTGATAATACTATAATTGATTGTCATACTTGGTTTTCACGTAGTAGTATTCCCTTTTCAATAGAAAGAACGAGTGGCCGGACAATATTTACAATTAAAGAAATACCACGATTTGATTATTTGCCATTTTTCCCTTATAATTCATTACACGGAGTATTTCAATTTTCAATAAAGAAAGACAATGTAGATTTGTTTAGTAACTCTCATGCTGGCTTTACAAAATGGTATATGAATCAAATCAATCAATTACCTAAGCTAGTAAATGAAGATATAAGGGAACTTGAGGATCGGATTCTCAAATTGCCTAATAATGAAGCAAAAATAAAGATGATATATGACTGGGTTCGGACAAACGTAAGGTACATAGCTGAAGAACAAGATTATGGTGCTTTTATTCCACGAAATGCATCGAAAGTTTTTCATCGGAAATTTGGTGACTGTAAAGATAAAGCATTACTTGTAAAAGAAATCGCAGAACTTTTTGGTATTAAAGTACATTTAGCATTGATTAATACTAATCCCACATTTTATATAGATGAAAAAGTGTACCTTAATCAGTTTAACCATATGATTTGTTACACTGTTATCAATGATAAGGAATTGTTGTTTGATCCAACAGAGAGGACAGTCGAGTTTGGATTTTTACCAGACAGAGATATTAATAAACCGGTTTTTATACTTAATGAAAATAATCCTTATTTCATTTATTCTAATGAAGATACAACAAAGTCTTCGAGTTTTGTCGTTGATTTAACAACTAAACTTCAAGGTGAACTGGAATCTGTAGGAACAATTACACTTAAAAACAAGAAACTCGGCGTTTTTCAGTATTATATTGATATAGGTAATTTAGATAAGGGATTAGAATATGTTCGTGGAGAACTAGCAGAGTACTTTCCGAAAATACAATGGTCTAATCTGTCCCTTAAAGAAATTACAAAAACCGAAGCAGTTTTTACTGTAAATGGTTTGTTGAATAATTTTATAGTAAAAACCCAAAAAAATATTTATATTCCTAATCTACCGTTTACGGTCATTGATGAGGAAGTGTTTGTCAGAAAGAAAGATTCGTTGCCTCTGTATTTTAAAAAATTAGTGAATATTGCTTTTAAACTTACAATTTCAAGTAATCAATACTCATTAATTTCACCGTCAAAGAAAGAAGTCGGAAATAGAGCAGGGGTGTTTCTCTCAACAGAATCAGGTACAACTTTAGATAATGATATTGTTATGTCCTCGCAATTGATTTGGAATTCGAATTTTATTACTAAAGATAAAAAAAGTACTTTCTTTAATTTCATTGACGAGTTATCATCAAGTCGAAATAAATATTGTATTATTAATTATAGATAGAGTATGAGAATTTATTTTACAGTAATAATTATAACACTAAGTTCGGTAATAATTAATGGATGTTTAACGTATGATTCATTTCATAGACGCTCCTATCTGTTGAATGAGAAAAAAGAAAATCCTCAAGAAGCAATAAAGTATAATCCTAATAATTTGCTTGAAAAGTATAAAGGTAATGATGCTGTCTTTATTCATTACAGTACTGTTTATGATCAAATACAGATAGAATATACATATAAAATAGTTTCAGCAAAGTACTTGATAATTAATAAGGATAACGAACAACTCACAACGCTCTCTTTCCCAAAAGGTTCATCTTCGTCACGAAAATTCTATGCGGTTATTAGGAATCCCGACGGATGGGTTAAGTTCTTGAGTATAGATGATCTGACAGAAATAGAAGAAAATGGGGATATATTCTATAAAATTGCTTTTCCGAATATTGTTAAAGGTAGCATCGTTGAATATGGTTATGAAGTAGAGCATGGTATAGGTTATTCATATTCGCTAGGAAGAACATCATTTGTTGTACTTCCCTTACAGTTGAATTACCCGTGTATAAATTATAAGCTAACATATACTATACCAACAATCTTGAAACCATATGTTCAAGATCTACCTAAAGATTTAAAAGATAATTTAACTATGACTAAAGATAAGAATGATCACAAAACATGTTTTATTTTCGAGAAAAAAAATGTAGCTCCCGTAAAATATGAACCATACTCGGAGGATCTTTTTGTTAGAACATCGCCTTTAGTAATTTCATTGTATATAGATCAAATGGGAAAAGAGTCAACGTTTCAACGTTCCGTAGAATCTGTTTGGAATTTTATGTTCTATAAAAATACAATCTCCAATAAATTAAAATACAAGGTAGATGATATTATTAAAAATTGTAAATCTCGTAATGAAAAATTAGACTCATTATTAACGTATCTTAGACGGGAATATAAGGTTGACCGATATCTTGACATAAGTAGGATTGATTATGATGATGTGTTTGAAAGTAAAAGAGCTCCAGAAAAAGCTCTTGTCGCATATTTTCAAGCATTGCTTAACTATGCCGGAGTAGAATCAAGCTATGTTTTAGCCACTGAACGAAAATGGGGAGATATTTCAGGTGTTAATCATTCTATAGAACATATGAAACCTGGTATATATGTAAGCTTGGATAATGGTATAGCCGTTGTATTTCCTTTCTATTCAAAATTACCCTACTATTCTATTCCTGTTGAGTTTGCGGGTCAAAAAGCACTACGTATAACGCCTGCGCATTCATCCTCAGATGATGAGTTTACATACAGTTATATTGATTTACCAAGAAAAAGTATTCAACCGCTGCAAATAATTGAAAGTCTGGATATTAAAATTACCGATGACGGAAAAATGATTGTTGATGATTACCGTGTTTTTCACGGCTCAGCTTC
Organism: Candidatus Kapaibacterium sp.; assembly: GCA_017302855.1. Taxonomy (GTDB): domain Bacteria; phylum Bacteroidota; class Ignavibacteria; order Kapaibacteriales; family UBA961; genus UBA2353. The sequence continues at coordinate 1,898 of JAFLBY010000138.1, read as the reverse complement.
ACATTATGAGATATATCGATTTTACAATAAATCTTTTGATGATAAAGTCAGAATTTATAAATCAAAACTAAATTATAAAAATGTAACACTTGATATTAAAAAATTAGAATTAGAGAATTTAAAAATTAATTCTTCTGCACAATTTGCAATAAAGTCAAATTATGTCATAGGTAATTCTGTTGTGTTTTTACCTGACGAAATTGTTCTCCAAACAAATGGAATCTTGGGGCTTGATAGAAATTATATGACTATTGGTGATACAGTTAAAAGAGAAAATAATGTTGTCATTTATGAAAGTGAAGAAATGATTCGAAAAATAAACATCCATTTTCCTAAGAATTGGAAACCTTTGATGAAAGATTCATCATATAAGGTGATTTATAAAATAGGAAGCATTGATTGGAAAATAGATTACACACCGGGGTTGTTAACTTATCAAATTAAACGAAGTATAAATGAAGGTCTATTTGAGCCATTGTCATTTTCTGAACTTCTAGAAATTCAGGGTACTCACGGCAAATTGTTTGACGAAAGTATCGTTTTTTCAAAACAAGATAATTAAGTTGTTGAAATATGAAAAATGTGTTAAAAAACTTACTACTCATTAATTCTCTTGTCGTATGTATGAATGTATATTTGGCAGCAAATCCACTTCATCAACTTTATGATTTACATAGGTATGAGATGAGTAATGACGCTAAGTCTTATGATCAGAATGATTCATTAATCTTTTGTGAACCTGGTGCTATATTCCATAGAAGTCAGATTGAACTATATTCAAATGGTTATAATGCCTATTCTAATGTATTCTCAATTATTAGTGGTGTACCAATGAACAATCTTACATCTCCATATTATGCCTTACGATATCATCTAACAACTCTTACATTTGATAAATTTAATTTAGGTTTATATGCTTGTATTACTAATATGAGTCAAGAACAGTCTGTTAACAACCGAATTACTGTTCAGGAGTATGGACTTTCAATCACTAGATTTTTACATAATCGAATCTATTTACTCGTAAATTTGGGAGGAGGGGTAGGAACTCTGTCAAATTCTGAATCAAGTAATGAATATAGAAATGTTTCAAGATATGGTGCCGCATCTTCAGGAGTTTCATATTTTTTTTTGGATGATATTTCGGTTAATTTAGAATTACGTTTTATGTATCTTGAAAGTCACGGATCGGCAATGAATATTGCTTTGTCGTCAAGCTATGCCTTCTAAACACTGTTATCTAAGTATTTTAGAATTTTCATATCTCATAGAATATTGTTAATGTACGATAAATTCTTGTTATTATGTTCTTTTTTGTTTATAATACCTTTTTTCTTTTCAAAGTTAATATTGTTAGAATTTGTAGAATGATAATTCTTGTAGAAGATGTGCGTAAATGACAAAGTTTGATTTTCATATTTTTCATACTATTCTTTATGAATAACTCTGTAGATTTTTGTTCTGTGAATATCATTATAAAATGTATAATTACTTTTCTTAGGTAGTCGTTTGTCTGTGTGGTTTCATAGAATTAACAAATACTAGGAAGAGTGTGTTTTAGGTTACAGTATTCATCATTTCGAGAATTTATCAACCCCGTCCATCGGACACAGGTCAAGAAGGAAAATTGAAAGAGTATATATGTCAAAAAAAATAGATTACTTATTTTTATTTTAACATTGTACTTTCTTCCAACGACTTGTTATAGTAATAGAACAGCATTTCAAAACTTCCCCTCATTGAGGGGTGGCAGACGCAGTCTGACGGGGTGGACGCATTTTCGCAAAATCATTGACAGCTCTGCCGTGATGGTAAATCCCAACAGCAATACGGCAGATTTCATATTTTTGAAGAAATAGTATATATCCATTAATCAAAAAGCCTTTATGAAAAAGTTA
>JAFLBY010000137.1 GCA_017302855.1 Candidatus Kapaibacterium sp. | reverse complement strand
ACATGAAACGAACCATGATAATGAATAGGAGCATAATAACGCGAAGTGTCGGCTTTAGCTTCAGTAGAATCAATGCGATGCAATGCAGTACATTGAAGCACAGAAAAAACAAAAATTACTAAAAATACCGACATAAACAAAGAACCCCCTCTTTGATCCCGATTGGAAGAAATATTCTTCATAGATTCATGGAATAAAGAGAGGATTCGAGAAAATTGAGTTATCACTTAGAAAGAAAGAGTTTCCTGCCCGGGTTCTGCCGTATCTGATGCTGACTCCGCATCTTGGACTGTGTCATCTTCTTCATGAGGTACGCATGTAATATCTGCTATGCTGTCTTTATCATCAAGACGAATAAGACGAACCCCTTGAGTATTTCTACCGATGACTCGAATATCTTTGACGGGCTGACGAATGAGAACACCTCCAACTGTCATTACCACAAGATCGTCAGTGTCGTTTACTTCAAGAATTGAGACAACATCGCCTGTTTTTGGGGTTATATTCATAGAAATAACACCTTTGGCACCACGCCGAGTTAAGCGAAAATCATCTACGGAAGTGCGTTTACCATAACCGTTAATTCCTACGACAACAACTTGAGAATCAATACGTTTTGTGGCGACCATTGAAACTACACGATCTTTTTTATCAAGCATGATACCTCTGACACCGGCAGCAGTACGTCCCATAGAACGAACATCAGTTTCATTAAATCGACATGCAAGACCTTTTTTTGATCCGATAAGGATATTACAATCGCCATCGGTTAATCGCACAGCAATCAAACGGTCTTTTTCATCTAATGTAAGAGCAATTTTTCCGTTTACTCTCACATTTTCAAATTCACTGAGATTAGTTTTTTTCACTGTACCCTGTTCTGTACACATGAAAATATATTTATCATCTGTGAATTCTTTAATAACCAGAAATGCAGTAACTTTTTCCGTTTGTTCTTTTTCAATAATATTTGCTAGTGCACGACCTTTGGCATTACGACTACCTTCGGGAATATCATAGACACGCAATTTAAATGCGCGACCTTTGTCAGTAAAGAATAACAAATAATGATGCGTCGAAGCCATGAATACCTGCTCAACATAATCATCTTCATACGTTCCTGCACCATTTAAACCTCGTCCTCCTTTGTGTTGACGACGATAATTACTTACAGCAGTTCTTTTTATGAAACCTTTATGAGATATGGTGACAATCATGTCCTCATTTGCAATCATATCCTCAAGGGTAAAATCACGCGCATCATAGATGATTTCTGTTCTACGAACATCACCGTATTTATTTTTAAGATTTGTTAACTCTTCGGCAATGATGTTCATTTGCAATTCTTTACTTGCCAAAATTGCTTTTAACTGCTCGATTAATTTAATAATTTCACGATATTCATTCATAATTTTATCGCGTTCCAAGCCGGTTAATCGCTGCAATCTCATTTCGAGGATAGCTTTTGCTTGAATCTCGGATAACTTAAATTTGCTCTGTAATCGTGAAGATGCTGTTGGAGTATCTTTGGATTCTTTAATGGTTTTTATGACTTCATCAATATTATCGAGAGCAATAATAAAGCCCTCCAATATGTGAGCTCTTTTCTCAGCTGCATTTAATTCATATTGGCAACGACGCACAATAACTGTGTTACGATGCTTGATGAATTCTTCCATCATTTGTTTAAGGGTCAATACACGAGGTCTGCCATTGACCAATGCAAGCATAATTACACCAAATGTCGTTTGCATTTGTGTCTGCTTGTAAAGATTATTCAGCACAACTTCCGGTTCTGCATCACGCTTCAATTCAATGACTATACGCAAGCCGTCACGATCCGATTCATCACGAATATCCGAAATACCTTCAAGAGTTTTATGACGAACAAGAGTGGCTATTTTTTCAATCAATCCTGCTTTTTGTACCTGATAAGGTAACTCTGATACGATAATCTGTTCTTTGGTTTTGGTTTGCTCAATAACAGCTTTAGCACGTACCAATACTCTTCCCCGTCCTGTCTCATACGCATCTTTGACGCCCTCATAGCCGTAAATAATGCCGCCTGTAGGAAAATCCGGAGCTGTTACATACTTCATCAACTCAAGTACTGTTAAATCAGGATTATTGATTAATGCCAAAAGTCCATCAATAACTTCTTTAAGATTATGCGGTGGAATATTGGTAGCCATACCAACAGCAATCCCTCCCGACCCATTCACCAAAAGCATTGGCAATACAGTGGGAAGAACCGTTGGCTCTTCAAGTGACTCGTCAAAATTCGGTCTGAAATCTACCGTATCTTTATCAATATCACGCAAGGCTTCCATAGCAATATGCGCCAAACGTGTTTCTGTATAACGCATCGCAGCGGGTGGATCACCGTCTATCGAGCCATAATTACCCTGACCATCAACCAAGGTATAGCGCATTGACCACTCTTGCGCCAAACGCACCATGGCATCATATACAGAGCTGTCCCCATGTGGGTGGAATTTACCTAGAACCTCCCCTACAAGACGTGCTGACTTTTTGTAAGGACGATTGGGCAAAAGTCCTAACTCGGACATTGCATATAAGATACGACGGTGCACGGGTTTAAGTCCATCACGGACATCCGGCAATGCACGCGACACAATAACCGACATGGAATAATCAAGATAGGAATCCCGCATTTCTTGTTCCATCATCACCTGCTGGATTCGCTCGGAAGTAATCGCCATATTCAAATTGAAAAATGTTTAAAATAGCTGCAAATCGGCTGCAAAAATACGGATTTTTCTCCGGCTGACAGCATGAAATCCGGTGGAATATTCAATTCTGATATTTGTATGAGAAATCAATATAGGCAACATTGTAAACCTATACTAACTTATTGAAATTTTATATAGTTATATCATTTTTTTTGAACAAAACAAAAACGACCGTATGACAAATGTATGCCATTTTGAGTTTTTACTTATTAAGGTTTGCAGCAAAAAAATGGCAGTCACCATAAGGAAATGACTACCATTGTCCTGTTTTATTGGTTCGGGTTGTTGGCTAATTTTCAGAAATAAGAGAGCCGTCAAGGTTGCACCAGTTGAAAATGATAGGGCTATCGCTATTTTCTACTTCCCCCAGAGAAGTAGGGTATAAAAGCTGAGTCACCTTTAACAGTGTGGACATATAATCTTTCGGGCTTTCGGTTCGCATCTGCTCCAGTGCCACACCAATGTTTTCAATCTCATTACTCAAAATTTGATTGAAAAGTTCTCGGATTTCTTGCTTTGTCTTGCTTTGAGTTCCTTTGGGCTTTCCTTTTGGATTGCCGCTTTGCCCTTTCTTGAACATATTTATTTTCCTTTTGATTTTTTATTGATATTTACAATTAAGAGTGCCGATTTTGCCGCCGTAAATTGCGCACAGACAACAAAAACAATTTTTCCGATACTTTATACAGTTTGCAATGTTCCGTGTCTTATAGCTTATATGTTCAATCGTTCATATAATCAGGTGAACACAATAATACTGTGAAGGGTTGTTATGTTGCTGCGGGCTATATGTACGATGTTCATGTATTTTTGGAATAGATGAACAAAAATGAACGATGTTCATGTATTTTTAGATATGTGAACAGATGAACGAAACGCATAAACCTAATAAAATGAACAACATATAAAAATTCACAGTGTTCGTACATTCCAAAATTTTCACGATGTTCATGTATTTTTGGAATAGATGAACATGAACAAAATACCCTATCATGAAGGGTATAGTCCGCCAGTGTAACCTTTGTTTTGTGTTGTATCAATATTATTTTTCAATTTGTTGACCTTACCGAGAGAGAATCCTGTTTTTTGTGCCAGTACACGGTCGGTCGGCTTTTCGCCCGCTTGCATCATTTTTGCAATGATTTCTTGTATTTGTGCAATATCCTGTTCGGCATTTCCTTTTCTTCCATCTTTTTGCAGATAGTCCCTCTCATAACCAACACCATAAAAATGGTGGCGCAAAAATGGTTCTGTGTTCATTACCTGTACTAATACAACTTTATCATCTTCGGGCTTTGCATCGTTACGGCACTTCACCTGCTTAATATAGCGCAAAAATTGAAAATCACGTTTGTAAGATTCAGCAATGGCAAACATAGCATCACAAAGATTACTAAGGTTCTTAGAACCAGACATACTATCCTGTGTAATTGGTTCTTTGCCGTTTCGCTTTGGCATGTGATTGATTACAAGTAAACCGCAGTCATACCGTTTTTTTATCTCAATAAGTTGGTGCATTAAATCAATAGCGGCACTGCCTGTTTCGGCATCACTTTGCAAGTAAGTAAGGTTGTCCACAATAAGAAAGTCGAAATTTTGCTTTTTCATCGTTTCAGATATGGCATCTATGGCTGAACCTTTGTACTCATAGTTTAATTCAGCACGGTAAAAATTCTCCGAAAATTTGTAAGTTCCATAGCGTTTTTTTAGGTGCATCATAGATAACTCACAGTCAATATATAACACACGGACAAATTTTTCATGAAAGCATAGCCGCCGCTTATCTGTTCAGCAATACCGTAGGCAAACAGCGATTTTCCGACATTACTACTTCCAAATAAAAAAGTCACTTCCTTATCGTGGATAAGATTACCGAACAATTTTTTGTTAGCTTCCATAGTAGCGTAAGTTTTTTCCAAATTTGGCATTGAGTCAATAATTAACGGCGGCGGGTTAAGTCCCATCTCTTCTCGAAACTCTTCGTCATTGTACATCGGCATAAACTCCTCTCATTGCTTCCATCAATTCGCCGCAAATTTTGCTATCAATCTTTCCGCTTTTGAGTGCGCCCTTTGTGAGTTTTACAATATAGAGAGTAGTTTCTCTCTCGGAAAGAATCGTTTCAGAAATTCGCCTTGCTTCGGTATATCTCAATGGATACAATCTCGGACACTTGTATTGATAAAGATAGCCCTTCCCATCTTGACATAAGTAATGCAAGACCATTTCATTGTAAGAAAGTTTGCTCCATACGCTTGGCTTTGGTTTTCTGTATGTATAGGTTTTCCATCTCTCCCAAAATTTCTCTAAATCTTTTGGGGTATCATTGTCAGTATTAAGAGATTGTGTATTTTCGCTTTCGGAGAAGAAAAATAGACCGTCATTTGTCTGTTTTTTGTTGGGCGGTAAGCATTGGTAGTGTTTGCCGCTCTTGTTTATTGGTGTTCCTTCCGTCATAAAGTACCCTTCCCATTATTGAGTATTGCATCAATATCCGATTTCTTAAATCTCACTAAATATCCTATTTTTTGTGCTTGGAGCTTATTATTGCGCCGCCAAGAAGAGATGCTTTGCCTTGATACTTTGAACAGGTCGCAAACTTCGGCAACTGTCAATAATGTTTCATCAATTTTGGGCTTTGGTTTTTCTTGCTGCAATCCATTGAGGAGTTGCAAAATATTGTCCTGTTTTTCTGAAATTTGTTGCAACTTATTTTCTAATTCTATTGTTGAAATATTTATCATGTTTTTTCCTTTAATTTGTTAAAAAAATATATAAAATTACCGTGTCCGTGTCGGTTTTTGTAGGTAAATTTCATACAAAGCCGTGATAAATCAACAACATAAGAATATTGATTGCATCGGCATTTATTAGCAACCGAAGGAATATAAAAAAGTAATATATCATAATGTTATATAAAAAAAACATTTATTGCAATCGCTTTATACAAAATTACAACAAACATTTGTCTTTATATAAATTTGTGACGGTTTGCTCACGCACAATTACTATTTTTTACAAACCTTGAAATATGTCGTTAAGCATTTTTAACTTTGTTTCGTTGCTTGTTTTCTGATAGTCGTTAAGTGTGTCTTTGCTTTGGTGTCCTGTTATTGTTCTTGCCATGCTGTCACTATATCCATACGCTTGGCATAACGTGGAAAATAAAGCCCTTGCATCATGAAAACCAATAGTTTCAAATTGCTGTTTTATACCTTCGGGGGTATATATATCTTCTACCAGTCCAAAATTTTGAAATGAATTTTTTAAGTCTTTGTTGTAATAGCTGCACGGCTCTACGGTCTTATCTTTCCTTTTGCTACGGGCTGCAATGGCTTTAAGTTCTGCAAAGTAATTAGTATCTCTTAGTATCTGTACCGCTCTATCAATCAAAGGTATTTCCATTTCTGTACCTGTTTTTTGTTGGGAGAAATGCCATATATTGTTTACAATGCTTTCGGGCTGAACTCTCCAAACATCTGAGATTCTTTGACCTGTCACCGTTGCAAATAGAAAAATGCTTTGTGCTATGGATTGCCCTTTGTCGGAGAAGTGAAAACGTGAGTACTGTATTAACTGCTCTTTTGTTAGCAAGTGCCGTTTTTTTGCTTTGCTCGCTTTGGGTACTTCGGTTTTCTTATAGCTGTTATTGAGTGCAACTATATTTTTTTCTGCGCAATAATTAAGAAATGATTTTAACCCAACAACACGAATATTTGCCGAGCCGCTTTTGAGTTTTTTTTCTTGCAATAGGTGTTTTGTGTATTTGGTTATACCGTCGTCCGTGCAATCGTTCCAACTCCATGACGGGTTATAGTTAATAAGGGAGTTTTTAAGAGCTATGTAGTTTAATTTTGTTTTGGGAGTGTCTTTGGTTTCAATGAATTTGTTCAGTTCAGCAAAGAAATTTGCTTTCTGTGTTTCTCTCTTGGTGACGGCATAGCGTAGTTTGTCCTCAATCTCGGACGTATTTGGTAGGTGTTCGGACTGCTCGGACTGTTCTTGGATTGTGTACCATGCTTTGAGTATAGCCGTTTCAATAGATTTGAGCCGCCTGTTTTTCATCTCGAAAAAACTATCTTTGGCATTGATAGTCCTCTTCTTAGCATCGAAATGCTTTTCGCTTTCAATGCTTACATCTGTACTGATACGCAGCCGACGGGCTTTTTCGTACCCAGATATGAAAACCAATACGGTATGTTTGCCGTCTGCAAGTTTGCGGGAAAGATGAAATTTGACTGAAAAGGACATTGTTTTCTCTCCGATTGTTGTGTGTTGTCCGAAACTGTACGACAAATATATGACAAATTTATTTGACAACAATACACACAGTTTGACAAAGTGTCAAAAAATAGAGAGAAACAAATTACTCTAAGTGCTTAAAAATCAATGGAGAGTGTAAAGTTAGGAAAAGAAACGGAAAACTTTGAAAAGATTATTTTGATTTGTATGAGAAATCAAGCTTTCTTAACTTCCTGTAATCCGCTTAAGTCAAACTGAAATTCAGCTCAATACAAGCGTTATGACTGCTCAAAACTATACGTTGATTCTACAACAATTGATTCGGAAATTGACTTGCGAACAGGACAGTTTTCAGCAACATAGACAAGCGCTTTGCTGTCCTCTGCTGACATTTCACCCTTTACTTCAATATGTACCACTAATTTCCCCACACGCCGGAATGGATCTGCTGTCATGTGTTTTTCAATGCGCCCCTTTGTTCCCTTTATCTCGAGTGTTCGCCGTCGAGCTTCAATACCCATCAACGTAATCATGCAAGAAAGCAATGATGTTGCAAGTAAATCTGTGGGAGAAAAATTATCACCGAGTCCTTGATTATCTTTTGGAGCCGAAGTATGAAGATTGCTTTCTGATGGCTCATGATGAAGTGCAACTTTTAAATTACCTTCATATTCTGCAAAAATTTGTACCATAAAGATATAAAAAAAAGCGGTGAATAGTCACACTACTCACCGCATTGAAAAAAATTATCGAATTATAGGAAACGTTGAACGAAGCGTTTTCGTACCACCATTTTCTTTAGCAATGACGGTATAGATTCCTGATGAAAAAGAAACAGCCGGTATTGTAATTGTTGATTTACACATAAATTCTGCAACTTGTTCGCCCGAGCTATTGACAATGATTACTTCGCCATCAAATGGCAAATTAATGGTCAATGCTTCCAAAACCGGCACAGGGGTAATCATTGGTAAGCCGTTTGAAATATCCTCATTCACAGAGACAATCCCGGCAAACCAATCTCGGCTTCGTTTCACAATGTTGTCGGCTAATTCTTTATTGGCTAATTGTTCTAATCCAATCCCTAAATAGACTACTTTACCCGGACGATTATCGCTGCGAATTCCACCGATCTTTCCTTCATGATTTCCTTCATATTGCATAATCGGATAAGCTCCATTTAATGGTCTTACTACCTCCGGATAAAGATTTTTATTGTGAACATCAATAATTGAGGATTTTCCCAAATCACCGAAAATAGGATCTTCTATATTCATTGACATTCCTGTAATTGTACTGTCACCGTCAGAAATATACAGAGCATTCATATAATTTCTTAAAAAAGATTTGGTCACAGGCGTTCCATGCGCTCTTGTGTCTGTTGATCCAATATCCCATGCAATATCCTGTCCTGCAATAAACAAATGCACACCCTCATCTATCGCGGATTGTAGTGCCAAAGCAGTATTATCAGACATAGCCGGAAAAGACCAAGAAACATTATAATAAATTGTTTTAACTGAGGTTAATGCATTACTATTCATCAAATCAGCAAGAATATCTGCACTCGTTGATGCAGCATTTACACTACCGGATTTTTTTATTGCAGCGACATATACTTCTTCAAACTTCTGTGCATCAACATGGTTTATCAATAATTCATCAGCATTTGCTATCACATATATATCTTTACGTAACTCGAACGCTTGCGGATATGTGTCTGAAGTAACTTTGAGAGTATAATGACCGACTGCTGCGCTTGCACCGGGTATTATCTTTATTGGTATAGAATAATCCTGTGCGGGCTCCATATCAACTTTTATTGTGGTCGTTCCGGTTTCGCCACCTAATTGTGATTTCCAATCTTCAGGGTGTTGTGAAATTAGTGAAACAGTTAATGTAGATTTTTCTTTTTGCGCATTGTTTAAGGTAAAAGTAAAATCTTTTTCTTGTTCTTTTGTTCCGGAGACAATAATATTATCTTGAGTTGTTAATGTACCTAATACAATTGTTTTACCACCATTTGCTTTTACTTCGGCTCCGGAATAAATTTCTTGCTTCGTTTGCGAAATAAAGGCTGCGATTTCACAGTTTTCAATATTAAATGAATCAGGTACTGTGTATGTATATTGTTTTTTTACAAGAGTACTTTTTTTAGGAGAATTAATCGTATCGCCCCACAATCCGGTAAGCATGTGACGCAACATATTGTCATGACTGTAATTCGTTTGCGTTCCATTTGTGTAATCTGATTGAATTGCGATAATTTTACTTTCTTTCAACACGACATGCACATAATTGACTTTTTCCTTGACATCATCGGTATAATAACCTTCAACATTCACAGTAAGCAAACGTGTTGCAGGATCAAACGTTGATTGGACTCCTACATTAACCGGAGATGCGGTTTTTCGCATTTCTGCTGCCGCATTAGCCCACGCATTGCGCGATAGTCCTGTTGTAGCCACCGCAGGATCAAATTTATGGCGGTTTACAGTAGCAGACGGATAGCTCGAGACGATTGCCAATTCACGCAATCCATCTC
>JAFLBY010000136.1 GCA_017302855.1 Candidatus Kapaibacterium sp. | reverse complement strand
TATTGTAATTATTTTGTCTGTAATTACCTTGCTGTTGTCCGTCTCTATTGTAATTATTTTGTCTGTAATTACCTTGTCTTTGATTGTACTGTCCGTCATGCGGATATTGCGTTGAATATGTCCTATCTCTTTGAGAATCATAGAAACGATTACCTAACGAATCATTGTTCGGTGGCGTGGTATCTTTTGATTCATTAGAGTAATTGGCAGAGTTGGCATGAGACGATTTTCTGTCTTTACCCCGGGCATTGTTTTCAGTTTCGGCATTATTATCATTGCCGAAAGGAATTTCGTTATCGTTCATCATAACAGTAAGTGAATAAAATGGATAATAAATAGTTGTTTAAAGTAAATTTTTTAAGAGGAATATTATTCATTCCATACCCCCATCGCATAGAATTTTTTCCTACGTGCAGCAATCAGCTCGTCTAATGATAAAGTAGAAAGTTTGTTGATTTCGGAATATAGTAAATTTGAAAGTGACTCGAACATAATTTGGGGTGAACGATGAGCGCCACCGACAGGTTCTGTGACAATATGGTCCACAATCCCCATTGAGGATAAATCGGGAGCAGTTAACCGTAAAGATTCAGCGGCTTGCTCTTTGAAATCCCAACTACGCCACAAGATACTGGAACAACTTTCCGGTGCTATAACAGAATACCAAGCGTTTTCCAGCATAAGTATTCTATCGCCTATGCCTATGCCAAGTGCTCCGCCGGATGCTCCTTCTCCTATGACAACGATGATGATAGGAACGGTCAATTTTGACATAACGAGTAAATTCTCTGCTATTGCTTGGGCTTGACCGCGATCCTCTGCTTCAATGCCGGGGTATGCACCGGGAGTGTCAAGTAAACAGATTACCGGTTTATTGAACTTCTCTGCTAATCTGAGAACCCGTAATGCCTTTCTATATCCTTCCGGATTGGGCATGCCGAAGTTTCTGTAGATGTTCGATTTGGTGTCTCGACCCTTTTGATGTCCGATGACAGCAACGCTTTTGTCTTTCAGTTTTGCAAAACCGGCTACAATTGCCGGATCATCACCGAATGCTCTGTCTCCATGCAATTCAACAAAATCAGTGAAGGTATTGGCACAGTAGTCTAAAGTATAAGGTCGGTCGGGATGACGTGCCACTTGAACACGCTGCCATCGAGTGAGGTTTTTATAAATCTCGGCGCGCAATAACTCGACCTTTGATTCAAGCTCAGTAATTTGTTCGCCTAAGTCAATAGTTTTTGAGAGTTCACGCATTTCGGAGATTTTTTTCTCCAACTCGAGAATTGGTTTTTCGAATTCTAATGTGTAGTTAGTTGCCACGTTTTCTGCGAAAGAAAAATCTTAATAAAATTTCTATATCTAAAGCGGGGGAGTAATTCTGTATATAGTATGTATTTAAATGATGCAATGCATTATCCGACAATAATTCAGGACGACTCAATTGTGCCAACCCTGTGATTCCAGTCTTTACAATGGACGGATACGCGCCATTACGGGAATATATACCGACTATGCTTTTCGTTCCCCCGAGTACTTCCCATAATTTACGAAACGCTGTTTTCTTCTGTATTGCAAACAAAAATACAACAGGTGAAGCAAGTGTCAATAGAAATGTACTTATCATTATATCAAAAAGCCGTTTTACTACTCTGTAGCGTAACAAATGTGCTTTATATAAAGGTACGGTTGACTCTATACCGAGAATACTGTTGACAATTCTCGCTGTTATCACACCATCATAATCGTCTGCAATATGGAGACGTACATCATCTGCCGATAGTTGCATAGCAGTTTGAATTATCGTAGCAGAGTCTATTGTATTGTCTGTTACGATGATTTCATCAAGCAAATGCTCATCAACAACCTTGCGAATATATGACATTTTTCCTAAAACAGGCAATCCTGCAAACGTTTCTTCGTAATAATTGTCCGGAGCAATGACCCCAATGACGTTCGCACGTTGCGATTCATGTGCCAAGAGTGTATTGATAATTACCCCAGCATGGTCATTCGTTCCCAACACTGCTATGTGCTTTTCCGACTCACTTCCTTGTAGTTTTTCATACACTGCTATGATACTTCGTCCCAAAATAGATATCATGAGGGCAAACAATATGCTCAAAAGCAAAACGCCTCTGCTAAATCCATAGCTATTAAAGAAATATGTGAGTGATGATAGTAGGAAAAATGAAATTGAATATCCTAAAACCACCCGCCTGACTAATGATTTCCCTTCGAAGTATGTTCCTGAAAAAAAATGACTTAACAATACAACGGCTGATGCAACGATGAATACTGTAGGATAAGCATAATCCGGTAATCCAAATATAGTATGAAAACGATAGGGGGTGGCTGCCAGAATGGAAACATTGACAGCAAAACAATCCCATAGAAGCGCAACAACGGAACGTGAATTCTTTTGAAGTGCAGCGATGAGCGCTCTTGCCTTGATACCTATTTTGAGTAAATAAAGAAACCAGAATGAAGAGCCATAGTGCTTTTGTGCAAATATTTCCATTGCTTGATAAAAGACTTTGACCTCATTCATTGAACTGCGTTTTGTACTTTTCCCTTGATAGTGAATAATGGTGGTCTCATGGAAATATGTGGTCTTCCATCCGGCTTGGTGTGCACGATAACAAAGATCAATGTCTTCACCGTACATGTGAAAATCCGGATCAAAGCCCTTCAATGCATGCAGTGTCTCTTTACGACAGAACATAAAGGATCCGCTAATCGCGTCAATGTAGTAAGTCTCGTTCTCATTACGAAATGTTTGACTGTATTGTGCAAAAACAGGGGAGCGGGGAAACAGTTTTTCCAGAAAAAACAGCTTACATAAGGAAGCCCAAGGAGTAGGAAATCCCCTACGGCATGGCGATTGAAAACTACCGTCTTCGTTCAAAACTTTGCAACCGGCAATTCCGACACTAGGGTCTTTGTCCATATAGACGACCATCTTCTCTAAAGTGTTCTCAGAGAGAATAGTGTCAGGGTTGAGCAATAATATGTACTTTCCTTTGGATTGTTGAATGGCTATGTTGTTAGCTTTACCGAATCCTAAATTCTTATCTAGAGCTATGAAATTGACAAAAGGAAATTGTTGTGGCAGTATTTCCATTGAGCCGTCAGATGAGTTGTTGTCAACAACAAATATTTCCAGAGTGAGGTTTGTAGATGCTCGCTCTATACTTCTCAAACATTGGTACAAAAAGTCTTTGACATTATAATTTACTATGACAATAGAAATCTCCGGGTGCGTATTTTTGCCGAGCATCTTCACAATTTTCTCATACATATTCAATGGATTCGTACCCAAATATACTATACAATAGAGAAATTCGGTCACATAAAGATAGTTCGCAGAAAAGCACGACAAAAAAACTTATATTGTTCGATATAGATTCAACACTCATTTCTGTCAAAGCAGGTATTCCGCAAGACCTTGTTGCTGAAAGTTTCGAAACTATTTTCGGCTTGCGCCCAACTGCTGAATTGAAAGGTGGTTTTGCCGGAAAAACTGATTTACAAATTCTTATTGAGTTAGGTGAAACTATAGGCTTGAACAGAGAAGATGTTATGCATCAACAACAAAGCATTATCCGGGAGCTATCACGACGTTCAGCAATGACATTTTCAAAGGAAACGATAGAAATACTGCCCGGCGTAATGGAGCTATTGAAGAGTATTGCGCTCAATCCTCAATGCGTTTTGGGATTGGTAACCGGAAACAATGAGTCATGTGCATATCTGAAGTTAAAACCTTATGGTCTTGATACGTTCTTTCGTGTTGGTGCTTTCGGCTGTGAACATGAGCAACGGAACAGATTACCGGTTATGGCAATCGACAGAGCAAAGGATATGTACCCGCATTACTTGTTTGAGCCGGAATCTGCATGGATTATTGGTGATTCTCCGGCGGATGTTCGGTGTGCAATTGCGAATACTATGCAATGTTTGGGCGTCGCAACAGGCAACTATACCGCAGAAGAGCTCAAAGCATGTGGAGCATATTATATCGTTGAAAATTTTGAAGATTATGAAAACGTTGTTACTCTACTATTACAATAAATCTCATGGATGAAAGAAAAATTATCATAGCAATAGATGGACCGGCCGGATCGGGTAAATCAACAACAGCACGATGTGTAGCACAGCATTTTAAGTATGTGTACATTGATACGGGAGCAATGTATAGAGCAATCACATTTGCTGCTTTACGATTCAATATATATCCTGACAATCATGAAAAAATCAATGAGCTGTTGGAAACGACGAGCATATCACTCAAGCGTAATGAAACAGGGGAGCAAAGAACATTTGTTAATGAAGAAGATGTCACTCCGCATATTCGCTCAAAGGAAGTGTCTGAGAATGTCAGTTATTTCAGTTCTGTAAGCCGGATTCGCGAAGCAATGGTCGAGATACAAAGAAAATTAGGTCAAAAGGGCGGTATTGTGATGGATGGTCGTGATATAGGTACTGTCGTTTTCCCTAATGCAGACTTAAAAATATTTCTTGTTGCATCACTGGAGCAAAGAGCCAAAAGAAGAATTGCTGAACTTCCTGCTCAAAGTATTGTTATGTCATTTGATGAAGTTGTTGAAAATATTAGACAAAGAGATTTGTTGGATTCCAGCCGTGACCATTCGCCTCTCATGAAAGCTTCGGATGCCATTGAAATTGATACATCCTATTTAACAATCGAAGAACAAACAGAAAAGATAATCGTCCTCGCTGAAAATATTATTCGGAGAAAATCATTATGAGTGTCGTTATTGATAAATTTTCGGGATTTTGTTGGGGTGTTGTACGAACAGTGCAGATTGCCGAGGAATCGCTTGCTGAAAATGCGAATGTCTATGTGCTCGGACATATTATTCATAACCCGATGGAAATACAACGCTTAGAAAAAAAAGGGTTGAAAACTATATCCATTGATGATTTTGAATCGATTGCCCATATTGGGGCTAAAGTTCTTGTGCGTGCTCACGGGGAACCACCGGAAACGTACAGAAAGGCATTTTCATTGGGCATAGAAATTATTGATGCAACGTGTCCCGTTGTCACAAAATTACAAGAACGAGTGCGTAAGTTTTATGATCAAGGGTATCAAGTCATAGTTTTCGGCAAAAAAGACCATGCAGAGGTTCTGGGAGTGAGAGGTGTATGTAATGATGAATGTATCGTTGTAAAAAGTAGCGAGGAAGCGATGCGCTATGTTGATTTGACGAAAAAATCTGTGTTATTTTCTCAAACCACGATGGACAGGCCTACGTTTTTACAGATTCGTGATACGTTAAAATCGCAAATTGCCGAATTGATAGTGGATTCAATGGAGAACATTGCTGTCGAGTTTCATGCTAAAGATACAATCTGCGGGCAGGTATCAGGAAGAGAATCGCAACTTCAAAAGTTTGCAGAACAGAATGATGTTATTATTTTTGTTGCGGGCAGGGCATCAAGTAATGGAAAAGTGCTCTATGATGTTTGCAAAAATGTCAATCCAAGAACATACTTTATTGAGGATACAAACGAGCTTGTAGATGAATGGTTCCGAGAAGCCTCGACCGTGGGGATAACAGGTGCAACCAGCACTCCCCAGTGGCACATGAATCATGTGCAGCAAATTATTCAGACAACATATATGGTGAAAGGTACATGATATGGGAATTGTAAGCAGCATCAAATTAGTGATATTATTAGCAGGTATTTCTGCATTGGTGTTTTTATTTGCTATCACATTTGTAGTGTTAGCACAGGAAGTTCATTTTGCCGTTGGGATTCTGTTCTTTGCGTCTATGCTGTACATAGCGTTTAGAGTATTGCGCCAAAGACTGACAAAACTTTGAGCAAAGAAAGCCATTGCATATTCTAAGGTTCTTGGGTTACAGACACAAAAAATGTAGCACCTTTGCCAAGTTCTGATTCACACCACACACGGCAATCAAGTACCTTTGCAATTTGCTTGGTTATTGCCAATCCCAAACCGGTTGATTTTTCGCCTCCGGTGGGTCTTGCAGATAGTTTGCCGAATCTGGTAAACAATTTAATGTGTTCATCCGGATGAATACCCGGTCCTTCATCTTTTACATAAAGAATAAGTTCATTTTCTTTTTTAATTGAACCAATGTATATTGTTTTTCCTTGTGGTGAAAATTTTACGGCATTGCTTAAAAAATTGTCGAAAAGTTCTTTGAATAATCGTATATCTACATTAATTGTATCCTCAAATTTGTCCATAATTATTGTTAAATTCTTGGACTCTGCTTGTATATGAATAGTACTTATTGCCATAGTTACAAATTCTTGCAGATCAATTTTCTGTTTATTTACATAAAATCCTGTTTCTGCAAAGCGTCTTGATTCAATGACATCATCAAGCAAATCGCGTATGTCTTTTGTCAGATGAACAATACTGCTTCCAATAGATTCAAGGCGTTCTGTTTTTATTTTTTCTGCATGTAATTGCATCATTTCGCCTTGTAGATAAATTCCCCCGAGTTTATTCCGAACATCATGCGATAATAGCTCAATCAAAGAATTTGTTGTTTCTAATGAAGAGAGTAAATTACTTGTTCTGTGGGCAACTCGTTCTTCTAATTGTTCATTTATTTCTTTTAATTTTTGCGATAATGTAACTTGCTCAGTTACAAATAAATAGGCATTGATAAATTTTGTCGGATTCCCGTCTGAGTCTCTTTCAAAAATAGCTGTACGCAGCTCAACCCATTCAATGTCCCCATTTTCCCTTTTCATTCTGAATTGAGTTTTTTCTTGATTGCCATTTATCAGTATCTTACATTTTTGTATATGTTTTTGTACAATTTCCATATCGAAGGGAATAAGAATTTTGCTGCCCTCTTCAAAACCTTTGCTCATTATTTCTTTAATGACATCAATGCTATATCCTAATTCTGTAAACATTGATCTGCCGGAGTAAATCACATTCCCATTTGCAATTTCTGAAACAGTAATAAATACGGGGGAAAGGGTCGTTACTCGTTCTAATAATTTTGTTCGCTCTTGTAGGGATAGTTCTAATTTTTTTCTATCAGATATATCGCGTATGACAAAGGCAACTAAATAATCACTCCTTGAATCTATTTGATTTTTAACAGGCATATACGAGATATGTCTCCATCCTTCATAGTTATTGAGCCGCCAATGTCTGTCTAATTCTATGGTTTCACCATTGAGAATCCGTGCATAGACTTGGTGAAATTCCTTAAATCCTGTTTGTTTTGCATATTCTTCCATACTTGCTCCAACCGATATTTCTCCGCCAAAAATACCGGCACTTTCCGCCAAGGCTTGAGCATTAAAGGCAATCACCTTATAGTCAGAATCAGAAATAACAATCACTTCGCCCGATGAGTTAAAATACGCATCAAGAATTTGTCGTGTTTTTAAGAGTTGTTCTTCGTTTTGTTTTTTTTCTGTAATGTCTTCAGCAATGACATATATACCCTCAACAATATCATTAATCATAATCGGAATACCGGTTATGCGCCAGTATAATTGATGTGGTAAGGGACTCTTTACAGCCAACTCTTGAATTTTTCGTTCGCCTTGCAGTGCATGAAGAAAGTCATTATTGATGGTTTCTAAATCTTTTGGAAATATATAGTTACTGTAATGACTTCCGACAAACATTTCTTTTGAACTATGCAACATAGTAAGAACGGCGTCATTGGCTGAAGTAATAAAACCATCGGGATTTATCGTAAACACTCCATGCGGATTATTATCAATAAGACAGCGCAACCCTTCCATTGTTCGTTTTAATTGTTTTTCTGCCTTTTTTTGTTCTGTGATGTCTAAAATCGAGCCATACAATCTGGTAACAGTATTATTTCTTTTTTCGATTTTTCCTATGAGTCGTACAATGCGTTCTTTGCCCTTCGCTGTGATTACTTCTAATTCTTCCTCAAAAGAAATTTTTTGTTCAATTGCTCTCATCGAAACCTCATAAAGTTTTTCACGACTAAAGCCTTCCTTGTAAAACATACTTGCTTGAAACAGCGGTATAGGACCTTCGATTTCAACTTCGAAAATCTCTCTTGCAATAGCAGTTAGTTCAATAGTATTATCAATGATACTATGTTCCCATCCTCCGACTGATGCTAATCGGCATGTTGCTTCATACAAGTCGAGCAATCTCTCATATTCTTCTGTTCGACGCACCAATTCCGTGATGTCATGTTGTGCGCTCACATAGCCTATACATTTAATATTAAATGTTATAGGGGCGATATTGACTTCATGAATGATATTTTCACCACTTTTTTTTCTATTAACAAAACAACCCGTAAATTTCTCACCAAGGGACATTGCTTTCCACATACGTGAATATTCCAATGGAAGTGTTAGACCGCTTGCCAATATCCGAGGATTTTTTCCAAGTACTTCGGTGGCTGCATATCCGGTGTCTTCTGTGAAAGCTTTGTTAATATAAGTAATATTAGAATCTTGGTCGGTCACAATAACTGAAACCGGTACCAAGTCCAAAGCGGAGTATAAATGTGTAATTTGAAGCTGTTGTTCTTCGATTACTTGTTTTTGATTCTCCTCTGTGGTAATATTATATCCGATAGTC
The DNA here is from genome assembly GCA_017302855.1 of Candidatus Kapaibacterium sp. Taxonomy (GTDB): domain Bacteria; phylum Bacteroidota; class Ignavibacteria; order Kapaibacteriales; family UBA961; genus UBA2353. Next base: position 1,087 of record JAFLBY010000136.1, on the reverse strand, counting down.
TGAATTTCAATATTTTTTTCCTGATTTCTAATTGCCGTAAATTCCCACATATTTACAACATCAATATTCTTCTCGCCACGCATCCTTAGTTTGACAGGATATGTAGTCCCCTCATTTTGTAAACAAAGTTCAAGAGTTGAATGCAATAATGCTTGGTCCTTATCAGCAATGCGTTCCCATCTGTTTCTGCCAATAATTGAGTCTTTTTCATTCGGATAAAATGCTTTTATATAAGCATTGTTTGTATAGGTATAGCTACCTAAACTGTCTGTGCGAACTATATAAACATTGCCCGCATTGAGTATGGATCGTAAATAAAGCAATTCTTGCTCATTGTTCATCATTGATTCGACTGTCATTGCAGTTTTCTATATAGTTGTAAATGTATATTCATCGAAAAGGAACACAGAGAAGTTCTATGTACACTTTATTCCGATTGTACAATAATCTGTTTAGTCTGTTTTTTCACAACATATTGCATAGTTCATAAGAAAATATACAATATTTAGATTATAGACATTGATGTCTTTAATTGATTTTTTATGTGGGAAATCGTTCCGCATAACAACAATGTTATAATTTTTTTTGGTGCGACATCGGTAACATCTTTTGTTTAGATAAGTAATCCGTGTGGTGCGACTTACTATCATCAACAATGAATTGCTCCATTTCTTGGGAGAGATGCTCATTAATGACGACTAATTGTTCTACATCTCTTGCGATGGCAGCAACATTTTTGCTTGCTGCTTCGGTTACATCCGAAATGCCTGTAACATTATGTGCAACGGAATTTGCTGCCTGCGCCATATCGCGGAAAGCTGAATTCATTCGATTGATGTGTTGTTCAAGCTCTTCTGCTGAATTTTTTATGAGATTGAGTGCTGTGAATGCTTGTTGCGCGGATGTGTCAGAATTTTTTGCTAACTGTGTTCCATTGATAATTAGTTCAATAACTTTGTTCGTGCCTTGTTGTATATCATTGGTTATGGTGGTAATCTGTTTTGTTGCTATCCCTGTTCTATCAGATAATTTCCGCACTTCATCCGCAACAACTGCAAATCCTCTTCCTGCATCTCCTGCTCGAGCT
>JAFLBY010000135.1 GCA_017302855.1 Candidatus Kapaibacterium sp. | reverse complement strand
CAGGCCCAGAACACCGACCACGGCCGTCGCCACGACGAGAACCGCCACCGGCGCCAGTCTGGCCAGCGTCTCGGCGACGCGCGTCGACAGGCGTGATGTACGATATGCCCGACAAAAAACATGTGCGTCACTGCATTATCACTCAAGATGTTATAGAAAAGGGTACAGAACCGATTTATGAAGTATCGGCTCACAGAGAAAGCGTGAGAACAAGTGCCTAAAAAACACCAGCATCTTTCGCATAATCGAATCTAAGTACAATGCTATGTAGCTCATTTGAATAGACTTCGCTTATGTTACTTGTCTAAATGAAAAAAAGTTCACGAAAAAGTACTTGTAAGGCAGTAAATTATGCCGTAAATTGCTTATCCTCGTGAAATAGTATGTTTAATTGAAATACAAAAAAGGGGAATATACAGATGAAACGAACTCGACAAATTTTGGGCTGTGTTGCAGTCTCCTTTATTGTTGCTTTTTCTACTACTCCGATGAAGGCGCAACAACGCACCGCAAATCCGGGTAAGCCATTATCCCCCAAAAAAGTATTTAAAGATGAGTATTCGGAATTCGATAATGAAGAAGCCCCTGAACCCACCGGTCAAGAATTAGTAAAACTCAAACTTGAGCATGCTCGGCAATGGTATATCAATGGTCTCAGCTTGATTGAAAGAAAAGACACCACACATGCTGCCGAATATTTTGAGGAAGCAATGTTAGTGCTCAATGAACTTGTCAGCTATCCGGGAATTGAAAAAAATGAGGACTTTTTAGACCTTGCACAGTCAATTATCGAAGACTATGAAGGTTTTGTTGATGATATAGACAATTTACCGTCTGCATCAGCCGCGTTCGTGTTGCGTGAAAAACTATTCCAAGAAGTTGATGCTTATGCGCGCAACAATGACAATAAAATCAATATTATACCTACCGATTCTGTTGGAAAAACTCATGTAAGGAGTATTCCCGGCACCACCGTTCCAATAACCATAAATGATGCAGTAGAAAAAAGTGTTGCCTTTTTAACACAAAATAAAGGGCGCAAGTTCTATCAGCGATGGTTAGAACGTAGTGGACGCTGGTTTCCAATGATGAAAAGAATTGCCAAAGAAGAAGGAGTACCGGAAGAGATTGTTTATTTGTCAATGATGGAAAGCGGTCTGAATCCCAATGCGGTTTCTCGAGCAAAAGCCGTTGGATTGTGGCAGTTTATGCAATCCACAGGGGAAATGTATAATTTGCGTGTGACACGTTGGACAGATGAACGTCGCCATCCGGAAAAATCTACCAGAGCAGCAATGCGCCACTTACGTGATTTATATGGTGATTTTGGAGATTGGCATCTTGCTTTAGCTTCTTATAATTATGGTCCGAATGGTGTAAGAAGAGCTATCAAAAAAACCGGAATGGATAAGCCCACTTTTTGGGATGTTGTTCCACATTTACCGAAAGAAACTCGCAATTATGTCCCCTTATTTCTTGCTCTTACAATTGTAACCTCAAATCCGGCTGAATATGGTTTCGATTTAGAGCAGATTAAATTTGAGCCGGAGCATACCTTTGAGACTATGATAGTTAATGAGCCGGTTGCTTTGTCTGTTCTTGCTCAATGTGCAGGAGTAAGTTTGGAGGAATTGCGCAGTCTTAATACAGAATTGACGGGTATCAGTACACCACCCGGTAAACCCTATGAAATACGTTTGAAAACCGGTACTTTACAAACATTCCGTGAAAAATATGCAGCCCTCAATGATGAAGATAAAAGACCTTGGTTAGATCATGTTGTTCAGAAAAAAGAAACTCTCTCTTCCATTGGACGCCGCTATTCTGTGGCTGCACAACACATAGCAGATCTCAATGGCATAAGTGATGCTTCTTCAAAATTACGTCGCGGAGCAGTATTGCGTATTCCACTTACTACCGCACAACGTGAGACACTGCTTTCGCAGCAAAATGAACAGCAAGTTATTGCACAGAATAGTGTTCCGGAAGCGCAGAGTGCTGCCCCCTCAGAACAGAATAGTGAAGAGGTATCAAATACGCCTTCGGCATCGCAAACCATTATGCCTGCTATTTCTTCCCGTAGCAATGATGCTTCACAACAAAAAGTTAATACGGCTCTTCCCGTGAGCGAAAACCAAAACCCTGATCAGCAATCAGCAAAACGTTTTGTAAAACACACCGTGAAGCAAGGTGAAAATTTAAGCAGCATTGCGCGCGCCTATGGTGTGCGACTCTCCGATTTGCGACTCTGGAATAATATGGCTATTGGCTCAGAAGATATTCGAATTGGCGATAAACTTAATGTTGCGGAAGAATTCGGCACAATGAAAACTGCGGTTGTCGAAACATCTGCTCAACAAGAGAAGTCAGCGCAACGCAGTGAAAAAGGTACTCATACTGTCAGTAAGGGTGAAACATTGGCGCAGATTGCCGATGAATATAATATTGCATTATCAGATCTGCTCCGTGCAAACAAAATGTCGCTTAATTCTACATTAACCGTAGGGCGTACACTTACCATACCTAATGGTGTTGAAAGTAAAAATGATACTCGTGCAAAAATGTCGGCTTTCGCATCTGCTGATGGTAAAAAATTAGAACATAAAGTGAAGTCCGGTGAAAATATCGGTATCATTGCAGCAACTTATGGCGTTGAAATTAATGATATTCGTCGTTGGAATCCAACAATTGAGGGCAACAGAATCATTGTAGGTGAAAAACTTACCGTTTATGCTGAACGCAGCGCAAAAGGTAGTTCTTTTTCCGATAATAGCAAAACGGAGTCATTACCCAAACATTATATAGTGCGTAAAGGCGATTCACTTACAGAAATAGCTGAAAAGTTCGGTGTAAGTGTACAAACCCTCCGAAAAAAAAATAAGTTACGCTCTGATAATGTCTTAGCGGGACAAAGAATCCGGATTCAATAGCAAAATTCACCTCCGATTATGTAAAAGAATTTTGTTGTGTTGAATAACTGCGTAACTTTGTATCCGAAAATGTAAATGTAGTGACTTATCCTACCTTGTATCAAGGTTATGGGCTGTCATGTTTACGTGAGTAGCAATACTCAAAGACATGTAGGACAGACACATTTTGATACCTTCCGGCATTTGCTCTTCCACTGTTTTTTCTTTGACTGTTAGAAGAAAGAAGGAGCTTACTGCCATAGAATATCGCAATGCAATTTTTAATTATCAATGTTTATCCATTCTTTAACAACACTCATTAAGAGACCATGCCTCAAGAAAACTCCTCTAAGCGTCAGCATCCGCAGCGTGCCGGCGTAAGCATGCGCCATCGTACTAATACGACTACGGCAAAACAAAAAAAAGATACAAATCCTCCTCCGTTGGAAGAACAAATTCAACAAGCACCGCCGGAGATAAAGCCGGCACCTGTTATGGCTGCTGCACCACCTGTCATTACTCAAACATCGGTGCCCGTTCTTAGTATCACAGAACTGAAACAAAAGAAGATAATTGAACTTACCCATATTGCAAAAGAATTGGGTATTGAGGGATATTCAGATCTTCGTAAACAAGAACTCATCTTTCAAATTAGTGCAGCTCAGGCATCGCAACAAACGCGTGAACAAAAAATATTCGGCACTTTCTCTGAAGGTGTTCTCGAAGTAATGCCCGATGGTTTTGGGTTTCTTCGGGCTGCCGATTATAATTATTTACCTTCACCTGATGATGTCTATGTTTCTCCTTCTCAAATCAAAAAATTTGCTTTAAGAACGGGTGATACAATTCGTGGCCAAATACGTCCACCAAAAGAAGGCGAGCGATTTTTTGCTTTACTCAAAGTGGATAGTGTGAATTTTGTTGAGCCGGAAGTAATGCGTGACCGTACTATCTTTGATAATCTCACGCCACTTTATCCAACAGAAAGATTAAAATTAGAGACAGTTCCTAATGAATATTCTGCCAGAATTATTGATTTACTTTCTCCGATTGGAAAAGGGCAGCGTGGTTTAATTGTTTCTCCGCCCAAGTCAGGAAAAACCGTTATTCTCCAAAAATTAGCAAATAGTATTGCACGTAATCATCCTGAAGTGAAACTTATTGTCTTGTTAATTGATGAAAGACCCGAAGAAGTAACTGACATGGAGCGTTCTGTGCGTGCAGAAGTTATTGCTTCCACATTCGATGAACCACCCGAAAGACATGTGCAGGTCGCTGATATGGTGCTTGAAAAAGCTCGACGACTTGTTGAAGCCAAACAAGATGTGGTTATTTTGCTTGATTCCATCACACGTCTTGCAAGAGCTCACAATACCGTGGTACCACATTCCGGTAAAATTCTTTCCGGTGGTGTGGATGCCTATGCTCTTCACAAGCCCAAACGATTTTTTGGTGCTGCCAGAAATATCGAAGAAGGGGGCTCGCTCACCATTATAGCAACCGCACTTATTGATACAGGCAGTCGTATGGATGAAGTAATTTTCGAGGAATTTAAAGGAACAGGTAATATGGAACTTGTCCTTGATAGAAAACTTGCCGAACGACGTATATTTCCCGCTATTGACATTAATAAATCAAGCACAAGACATGAAGAATTACTTATGTCAGGTGATGACTTAAATAAAGTATGGATTCTGCGCAAAGTTCTTAATGAATTAACACCTATGGATGCTATTGAATTAGTGACTGATCGTATGAGCAGTGCTAAAAATAATCGTGAATTTTTACAAACACTCAATAGCTGATAATTGTGTTTTCTTCTTGATTTCATTAAGCCGTTTCTACATTGAAGCGGCTTTTTTTTTGCAATATCTTCCTCCTTTGGGTACACATACTCTTTACTCCTTGCAGCATCTCGGATATTTGTTGCATCTAAGTAAAAAAGTTATTATATTGTTTACAGGAGTTACTATGAAAGCGGTTATTTGTACAAAATATGGTGCACCCGAAGTACTTGTTATAAAAAATGTGGAAAAACCACAACCAAAAGATAATGAAATTCTCATAGCAGTTAAAGCAACCACGGTAAATTCCGGTGATGTACGCATAAGAGGTCTTGTTGTCGAAGGATTCTTGCGTATTATTATGCGTTTGGTGCTTGGTATCACAAAACCGCGTAAACCAATATTGGGCACTATTGTTGCCGGTATCGTAGAAAAAGTCGGCAAAAATGTCACGTCTTTTTCACCGGGAGATGAAGTGTGCGGCAGTACAGGTTTTTCTTTTGGTGCTTATGCCGAATATGCAGTCATTCATGAACAAAGCACTATTATTCATAAACCTATAGCAGCAAATTTTGAAGAATCCGCGGCTATACTCTTCGGTGGTATGACAGCTCATTATTTTTTGCATAAAGCAGGAATTAGTACAAAAAAGAATCAAAAGATATTAATTTATGGCGCTACCGGTTCAGTGGGCATAGCGGCAGTGGAAATTGCTAAGTATTATGATGCACATATAACAGCAATGTGTAGCGAAAAAGGAGTGGATTTAGTAACACAGCGTGGCGCGGATGCTATTGTTTTATATACACAAAAGGACATACAAGATTTGCAAGGGCAATATGATTGTATATTTGATGCTGTAGGAAAAATAACAAAAAAACAATGTAAGCATTTACTCAAGCAAAAAGGTGCATTTTATACTGTGGGTGGATTGGAAGTTGCTAAAGAAACAAAAGAGCAATTATTGTTTCTAAAAAAACTTTATGATATGTCATATATTCGAGCAAATATTGATAAAATCTTCACATTTGATGATATAGTACAAGCCCATCATTATGTTGATACAGGAAGAAAAAAAGGAAATGTTGTCGTTAAAGTAAGTAATGAGGAAGTAAATATTATATCCAAAAATGTTGCGGAGGTAAAAATATGAAAAAAAAGAGAATATTTGTAAGTATAAGTGTATTCTCTATTGTACTTATCTTTGTTATTGTATGGGCAAATTGCCGAATCAAAGATGTTGCGGAGAGTTTTATATCTGACAATACACAGCTATTGCCAAAAGTAAAAACGGGATTATTGCTGGGAGCAGGTAAATATATGGAAAATGGAGATATTAATGAGTATTTCTCTAAAAGGGTACAAGCCGCTGTCACACTCTATGAGAGTGGTAATATTCGCTACATTCTTGTAAGTGGCGATAATAGCACACAAAATTATAATGAACCATTAGATATGAAAAATTCTCTTTTGGAGCATGGCGTGCCGGAACATAAAATTATTCTTGATTATGCCGGTTTTCGTACTTTTGACTCAGTTATTCGTGCCAAAGAAATATTCGGACAAGATTCTTTTATCGTCATATCTCAAAAATTTCATAATGAAAGAGCTGTGTATATAGCAAGAAATTATGGCATCGCAGCATTTGGCTATAATGCCGATGAAGTCACTTCTTATATCGGATTTATGACAAATGTCAGAGAGATCTTCGCAAAAGTAAAAGTGTTTATAGATACTGTCTTTGATACGAAACCAAAATTTTTAGGTAAAAAAATTATTATTCAATAAGTTGATGTTTATATGGAAAAATATATTGTGTTGTTTGTCTTTTTTACAGTGTCATTATATTCTCAAAGCTATGATAATAGTGCTGTTACAAATAAATCCATCATATATGCTTTACGGCTAAACAAGGGCGATGATATTAAATATAGTTTGGAGCAATTTGCCAAAAAAAACAATATTACTTCCGGCTCACTCTTGACTTGTGTGGGAAGTGTGCAAAAGATGGCTGTGCGGTTTGCCATGAAAAATACTGTTGATACCGTGATTGGACCTTTAGAAATCGTATCAGTAACAGGAACAATTGCTTCTTCCGGTGTTCATATACATATTGCAGCCGGAGATGAGAAAGGTAAAGTGCAGGGCGGTCATCTCGAACATGGCACTACTGTTATGATGACTGCTGAAATTGTGATTATGACATATCCCGAAATACAATTTCAACGCAACATAGATCAAAAAACAGGTTTTCCGGTTCTTCACATTGAACAAAAAGAGCAATGAAAGCGCCATATCCATTTGTGAATATTCATACGCATCATCCTTCTATATCATTCCATGAAATTATCAATTGTGATATTGTGGAAAATGTACCTAATGATGATAAAAAATTATATAGCATTGGTATTCATCCTTGGAATGCTTCGTATCTTTCGTGGAAAAAGTGGCAATCTATTGTAGAAAATTATGCTTCGCATCCTTCTGTGCTTGCCATAGGCGAAACAGGCATTGATATTTTACGCGGTACATCGAAAACGGAACAGCAAGATATTTTTTTGGAACATATACGTATAGCCGATTCTTGCAATAAGCCATTGATTATTCATTGCGTTCGCGCATTTAATGAAATTATTGAATGTAAAAAAAAGAGCAAATCAAGAGTTCCTTGGATAATTCATGGGTTTTCTTCACGGCAAACTATTGCTGATGAACTTCTTGCACATGGTTGTTTCTTATCTTTTGGTGCTGCAATTCTTCATAATAGACCGCACTTAGAAAAAATATGTAAAACTGTACCGGAAAATATGTTTTTTATTGAAAATGATGACAGCGCTCTTCCTATTTCTTTAATCTATGAAAAAATAGCTGATATACGTTCTGTTTCCGTTGAATATTTGCAGCTAAAGCTCTATGAACAATGGCATAGAATATTTCTTCATAAAAATGTGTAAAAAAAAATCCCCCACACAATAGTTCTGTATGAGGGATAAAAAAAAATAGTGTACTCTTACTAATATGCAATAAGAATTTTCTTTGTATAATGGGCGGTACCTGCTTTAAAGAGTAAGACATACACTCCTGCTGTGAGGTCTTGCACTGGAATAGTAGCGTCCGCCCACGCACCATTTTGATTTTTTTGTGCAAGCTGTGAAATATCCTTTACCATATTTCCCATACTATCATAGAGCAGAAGTGAGAAATCGGAAGAAATACTATAAAGTCCATAGATTCTTAGGTTAATATCATTTTTGGCAGGAACGGGCTTGACATCAATAAAAAGATAAGGATTGCCATTAGAACCGTCTTCGACATTCGTAGATTGCTGAATAGTGCCACGGAAAAGACCAAAAGTAGATCCGCAATAGATCGTCGTAGGATCAGAAAAAGAGATATAACGACAGTCTTTATTGACATCAATTAATGCTGTAATTGTGGAATCAATGTTCCATGTCTGCCCATTATCGGAAGAATACATAAACTCTGTCCTAAACGACCCCGTAAAGATATAAGGAGATGATTTGAACCCTTGAATTAATGTCGGGACAGAAAGTTTTATAGGTAAATTAGTTGTATCATCATTGAATTGCCAAGACCTTCCGCCATCGGTAGTTTTTCCGAGTAATGTGATAGCAGTATAATAATCATCTGTACTGTCAGGAAAACGTCGTCCATAAGCAAGTCCATTCATCTCATCATAATAAAAAACAGAACTGATTTCATCACCTATAAATATAGATGTAGTTGGGTTATAATAACAGTTATTGCTTAATTGAATGCTGTCCCAAGTTACACCGAAATCCCTTGTAAAATATTGCCTGCAATCAAAAACATTATGCGCAATCATATACTGAGGGCTGACACATTGTGCATAATTGAACAAATAACTGAAACGCTTTTCTTGTATATTCCAAGTTTTACCGGCATCGGTGGTAATAGCGACAGTGCCATAGGTACCTACCGCAATGCCATAATTACCTTTGCAATCTATATGTCGAAAATTCCAATACTTTTTTTGTTGCATTTTTTCCCAATGTTTACCGCCATCTATCGTTCTCACAATAAGTCCACTATCTCCGACACCAATAATGGTTAAAGAATCGCAATAAGAAAATGCCTTTACACGCGCAAAACCATTAATAACTCTTGCTATATGAGAAACCGTATCTTTGTGCCATGTCATACCGCCATCGTTTGAAGTTCGGATAACCATAGCATAACGTATTTTGGAAAAACCCGGATCATCGGGAGCAGGATATTCTTCGATAATAGCCATGACAATATTATCTTTATGATAGGACTTAAAACCAGAAATAGTATGATTCGGATTATTACTTTGAATTATTTCCCATTGAATAGCTTGAGCGGACAGACAAATAATATTGCCCAAAATAAATAATATACAGAATATGTATTTCATAATAAACCTTTCAAAAAAGAAGCCGCTTATACCCAATATAAGCGGCTCTGTGAAATATTAATCGCAAAGACTTTTGCAATTAGGATTCAGTGAATTACAGATATTCGTACTTGTCGTTGAAATGAGATTGATAATAGTTTCTCCTGTAATAGGACTACAGCACCGAGTATAGGTTCTTTTGCAAAAACCAAAGGTTTGACAAGGCACCATTGACCAATTTCCCTCATTATCTTGCACAGCTTCTGCACAAGGTCTGTAAAAGAATTCAACCACTTGTGGAGGATTGGGTCCGCATGGAGGACATGCTCCCATTACCTCGGCATCATTGAGAATAACTTCGGCGGCTCTTTCATATATGATACGTAAATCTGCTTCAGAATGATTATCACCCGCACAATTTATTGAATAGCCGATACCGGAAATATGGATTTGTTTTGTATTACCACTCATGCGTACACAATAACATACCCATGTTTCACATGTGTTTCCATTGGGCCATGTAATATTGTAGTATTTACATCCATAACTCCATGGTATATTGGTCGGAAAGATGTCTGTTGGACAGTTCTGTGCATTGGATTG
>JAFLBY010000134.1 GCA_017302855.1 Candidatus Kapaibacterium sp. | reverse complement strand
AGATAAGAAGTAAGTTTTTCATAACGTGATTGTAGTATATGAGAATATCAACATATAGCTGCTGAATACTTATAGTATATGCTCATGTTAGATAAATAGAACAATTTACCAACATCTCTCTGGCAAAACTACAACAAAATTATATAGTAACAATATGTAAGAGTCAATTATACAGCCTAAAAATAATTTTAGGCACCCTTTTTTCAATAGTGAATTTTACATTTCTACTTCAAATTGATTTACGTATTTGATTATCCGAGGATTCAAGGACAACTCAAATGTGATGAAGTCTTTAAAGTCAATCATACACGATTTATTCAAAAACCTTCAATTCCTTGTTTTCTCCGTCTCATTACATATCAAATCATCTTTTTGTACTCCCGAAATATATACATGAATAAAAAAAAAAACCGCTATACATTTATCGTGTATAACGGTTTCGGGTGATGTTAGGTGAATTTGTCCTTAAAAAGCATCCATGTTTATCATTATTCCGTAGGTAATACCCCAATTATTTGATGAGTATGTATTTCCTAAAAATTTATACTGAAGTGTATTGTATTCCATGCCTAAAGAAAGCGATACTTCTTGTGTAGGTGAATAGACGATACCAGAACCAACCCTTCCAACAGGCATATTAGGAAGAGCAAGACCACCGGAAATCTCCGCATACGGATGAAAATCGCCTAATTTAATCATACCGGCATCAAAGCGATAAGCAAGTGATACGCTTAAAAATGAAGGGTTTTGCTGATAAGTAAACTGACGATTATCCACAATTCCTTCATACGCAAATTGGGGACGCTCATTATTAATATCTATACCAAGAAAATGATTATTTCCAAGTTTATAAAATACCCCAATGCCCATATTATTGAACCATTGATTGTTTGAAGATGCACCATTATATCCCAATCCACGATAGCGTACTGAAATATTATCATGCGGTATCAATGGTAGATGGGAAGAAGCAGATGTCATATAATGTGCAGGCATATTAGAATTGTTTGCCACAAATGAAGCATTATTCTCGGAACCGACAATAGGTATGAATTCAATTGCCGATACTAAGACTGAAGATATTTGTTCCGCCCCGGTTTCATTCACCACTGCCCGGCTTTCTTGATATGGTGGCTGTTCATCATTGTGAATCGAGGAAACAATGGCTGCATTGCGCAAATTCTTTTGGGGTGATGATTGTTGAGCAATATCAAGGTTTGCCGATGACACAGGTGGCAAGTGTGATTCTGCCACATTACTTGGTGCTTCCTGTTGTTGTGCATCAGCGGTTGTCAATATGTTTGAATTATCATGCCGCAATGTACTTTCATGTACAATTGCGGGCGCCATGATACCCAGCATTAACGCCATTACACTTCCAATCAACGTACGGAAGGAATTGATATGCCCACCTAAGGTTTGCGCTATGTTCACACGTGAAGCATGAGCGATTGGCTCAAGGGTTTCTCCACTTTCGACAGCGGCTAAAAGATTATCAAGCACACGTGTAGATGGCAAGACATTGTCTTTTTGCACAGCAGAGCGGATAAGCAAGTGCTCATTCATTTCTTCGCGCAATTGTGGATTACGAGCAAGTTCTTCGAACAAGGTTTCATGCAAATCAATGGGCAATTCCCCATCTAAATATGCAGTAAGTTGTTCCGACATTGTGTCAAAGTAATTATTCATCGTATTAAGCCTGATGGTTCATTTCTGAAAAGTAAGGGGCAAGAACTTTACGCAATTTTTCCTTAGCCCTGTGTATGCGCACTTTCACAACTTCAACGGATTGCCCGGTTGCTTCGCCAACCTCTGAATAACTCAATCCATTGTATTCACGAAGCACAAATGCTTCTCTGTAATGTTCGGGTAACAAATCCAAAGACATTGTTACCAAATCAACTATTTCTTTCGACTCTATGACATTTTCATTGACCAAGAGATGTAAGTCTTCAAGCTGGTCATAGGTAATCGTGTTATCTCTCTTATAGTTCAAGCACCTATTACGCGCAATCATCAAAAGGTATCCGAAAATATTTTGTATCTGATAACGCTTTCTTGCAGTTTCAAGTAATGTTAAAAAGGTATCTTGCAGCATATCTTCTGCAATATGATTATCACCTATAATTTTTCGACAGTATGAGTAAATTCTCGCACTATAACGACGATAAACTTCCGCTAAAGCCGCTTGCGCAACCTTCGTATCGGAATCTCCAAGTAAGAGAAAGATGTCTTTGTCGGTATAATTCTGCATACTTTAGTCGAATGAAATATACGCTCTTATTTGCAGTGATGGAAAAAAACGTAAAATGTTACAGAAATCTATTCATTATCTTCAAATAAACCGTAAAAGTGCATTTTTCGGTACATAGTACGTTCTCCAATGCCTAGTGCTTTAGCTGCCATACGTCTATTGCCATGAAAACGTTCCAGAGCAGTTTGCAACATATCTTTTTCAACATCGCTTAGCGTTCTATTTTTCCACGTACTGTCAGTTAATGTTGTGGTTGTTTCTGTTGTTTTCACCGTTGTGTTTTGTTGTGCACTCAGCACTATGGAGCGCATATCGTCAGCGAGAACGCTTAAACCTCGTTTCACATCAGCTATCTCATTACGTAACTCTAATAATGAGCGATAAATAAGTTCATTGTCAGTTGTTGGAGCAACGCGATGTGGAATACTCGATTGTTCCGTATTTGGCGGCGGAGGCGATGCATGCAAAGGCACAATGGCATTGTCTTGAGCCACATCAAGAGTGTGAGCAGGCGGCAAAGCAGGTCTGATATAGCTGTGAAGACGCACATCTGTGATATACGCACCTCGTTCCAAAGTCACTAAGGTTTCAATAAAATTGCGCAATTCTCTGATATTACCTTTCCAGGGCAGATGTTGCAGCATTGACAAAGCATCATTGCTGATACCTTTAAAATCAACGCCAATTTTCTCGGCTGTGCGCTCTGCAAAATGCTCTACCAAATCCGGTATATCTTCAGGGTGCAATCGCAAAGGTGGCAATTGTATATTTACTGAGTTAAGTCGAAACATCAAATCCTCTCGGAATTTGCCTTGCACCACATCATCAGCTAAAATGCGATTGGTTGCCGCAACAATTCTCACATCAACTTTTTGCACCGTTGATGAACCGACACGAGAAAACTCACCGCTTTCGAGTACCCGTAACAATTTCACTTGCAGTGGATAAGGCATATCGCCTATCTCGTCAAGAAAAATAGTTCCATGATTTGCTGCCTCAAAAAAACCGATTCGCTGCTCGATTGCTCCGGTAAAAGCACCTTTTTCATGACCAAATAACTCTGATTCGAGCAAAGTTTCGGGTATTGCACCGCAATTAACGCTGATGAATGGATTTTTGCGCCTCTTGCTCAATCCATGCAATGCCTGAGCAAACACTTCCTTGCCCGTGCCGGTTTCTCCCGAAATTAAAACCGACAGATCTGTTGGCGCAACTTGTATAAGTGTGTGAAGTGCTTCTTGTATCTCCTTGGAAGAACCAATGATACCATAGCGTTGTTGTATGCTTTCCGTGAATGATTGTTCCATTATGAGTGCGAATTTTCAAGTAATTTGGTCAATGCTTTATGGCAAATTTACCAAATGTTATGGTGTCGAAATATCGTAATTTGTATAGATAAACACCGGTGGAAAGTTCATTGTCCGGCTTCCATGTCACCACACGCAAGAGTGCATTTTTTCCGGGAACAGTACTCGCACGAATGAGGGTAGTTTCTTGATGCAACAAAGCATGGGTGGATACATCAAATACTTCTAAGGTAACTTCTTTACCCACAAGCGATTGAGCAGGAGCAGGAAAAAACAGTTCGTCATCAATTCCCAAACGATATGGTGATGGGAAAACATTATCAACCCCGTCTGTCACATAGCCATTCGATATATTGCTGAAATAACAAGGTTTAGCTCCATCAACGGTATAGCTCCATGAATATGTTGTCCCTGAAATTTGTTGTTCCAAGTCCGGATTTGATCGTAATTCGAATATGAAGGAAGCATCAGCAGCAGAACCGCGTACAATGGCATCTGTATTTGGATTTGTAAAAATGATGTCAGCAGTATCCGGTGTATTTGTGCCTTCCGGAACTAAAATATTGCGAAGAAAAAATGCGGAGTATGCCGGAATTCGCTGCGAGATTGAAATACTCGGTTCGGTGAATGTTTCTGTATATGACTCTTGTAATAATGGATACAAATGTGCAACGGGTAACTCTTGGGGAAATCCAAGTTTACGTGACCGACTTCCGGTTCTGTACAGTAAAGGTAAAAACTCACACCATAAAGCTTGCAACGTAGTGCCATTTTTGACACAAGCTATATCTAACGCTTTATAAGGTGCTTGACCATTGCGCAACTCTTCCCATGATTGTCGCATTAGATTGTCGCCAAACCGCAAAGTCATATACAGAGCAAACGGTCCGTATTTATACCCAAATTCGGCTTCTTCGCGACCAAAATAATATGCTTGCGGAGAAGTAAAAAACCTGCGAGCTTGCAAAACATAATCATAAACTTCGGGGAATGCCCTCCACTCCATCCATGTGCTTGCCATTTCATAATATGCGGAGAAATTTGTCCTTCCATAAGCACCGATTTGAATTGCATGAAAATATTCATGCACAATCGTAGCTTTCAATCCATCATAACCGAATGTAGAAAAAACGGGATTGCCGGAAGTATTCTTGTCATCTATACTATAATTATTGTCAATGACTATATAACTTTTGAACTTTAAGTAAGCACCACCAGTAATTTCTGATTCAGTCGGATTAGTCACTCCATAGATATTTTGAGTTGCCAACTCCCTTACATAAATGTCATATTGCTTCGACCCGCCTCCTGTATCTGACGGAGGAGCTGTATAACCCAAAGTATCTACTTGTAAACGATACGCATAATCAAAGTAATAAGCAACCGAGTCAATCCAATCCGGCACAGAGTTGGCATCAGCATCCTTTAAGTCAACCGAGTGAACCCCTTCAATATCATAGTGGATAAGGAATGTTCCGGATGGGGAAGAAATAGCTTTTTGAGCAAAAGGTCTTGGATTGTTGAGTAGGGAGATATCTTTGTTCAGAGAAGAGAAAGTACCACATTTGCCATCGTCATGAGCATCCGATTGTTGTGAAATTGCTAAAAATACAATTACCGAAATGACAAAAGAGGACAAAATTTTCATAACACTACCCTTCCACAATATCACCATGAGTGATATGGCAAAATTCGTTATTGAATTGAGAGGGAATAAAAAATTATCGGAACATTTCTTTAATCATACCCCATGTTCGGCGGACACCACTTACGGCATGACTTACATTTGTTTGGTTCGAATAGGTCACGCTATTGTCTTTACCTATTATGCGCAAACGATAGGAGTACGATGATGAAAGCGAAGACTCACCATCGCCTTTCATGAATACCTCTTCATCGGAGAAACGATATTCTGAGTTAGAACCGGTTGCATTTATTGCTTTAAGATAACGAAACGTTTTTCCATCATTCGAACGTTCCACTTCATAGGAACGTATGTTATTCTCAACAGCAGAACGCCATTGCACTGTAATTGAACGACCGTCCGACTTCGCGGTAAAGTAATCCAAAGAAGCTTCTGCCGCTACCGCAACAGTAGCGCATACGACACTAAGTATGAGTAATAGCTTTTTCATAAAGCAAAAATACGTGTTTTGAAACTCTAAGGCAAAAAAAATTTATCTTCATACGATTTTGACGCTTCAGTCAGCAATTTATTCAAAGAACAAAAGTATTTTCGCTTTCGAGATAATGGTGATTGTCGTTTCACTAATGTTGAGAATGAAGCGATAGAAAAAATCATTCGATTTCTTCTACAGCAAACAATGCGAATCAAATTACGATAACATATTACACTCAAAACCGTTTACGCTATTTGCTACTCACATTTTCCCGGGTACGTGATTGCAATGTGTTATTGCAAATCAACAGGGCAGGATTGACATCATATTTTTTCAAACACATGAGTATCTATCGAACATCCACAAAACTATTGCCATTATGGCTTTTTGTTCTTTTCTGTACGATGTTGTCAGCTAAAGCTGGCGACTATATGATTACAGGGACAGTTAGCGATGCAAAGACCAAATTACCTCTTGCGGGGGTTTCATTGCGCCTTAAAGAAACGAATCGAGGCACATACAGCGGTAAAAGTGGTCAATTTCGATTGAAGGCTCTTCAACTAAAAAACCCTATCCTCATTGTCAAGTCTATTGGGTTTCAAACAAAAGAAATCTCGGTTACTGCATCATCACAAAACCTGACCATTGAACTCATGCCGTCGGAGTTAACAACGGAAGAAGTTCTTGTTAGTGCATTTGATGTCAATGGCATTATACGTAAGGCAATTGAACAAAAGAAAAATAACTTGCGCCGAGTACGTACATTAAAGGCAACTCTCTACTCAAAACTCACATCCGAAATCTTGGGCAAAGGTATAGCTTCCTCAACAGCGTCTTCCAATACCATCTCTTTTTCTACAAATCCAACAGGTGAACGGGACACAACCTCATTGGTAATGGAAACAATTTCTGAAATGTACATTGATTATCCGGCTCAAAAGCAGCAAAATACAATCATTCAACGCCGTCAGACTCGGAACATTGACCCTGAGTCTAATACTTTTGCATTAGGAAAGTTTGTTAACTTTTACGATAACACTATCAGCATTGCCAATACCACATTCCTCTCTCCCCTTGCCGATGAACCATTCAGCCGTTACAGCTATACCTTAGAAGATAGACAAACAATCGGTGATAAATTTGTCTATAGCATCAAAGTAACACCTAATTCTACACTGTTCCCTTCATTTAAAGGTACTATGAAAATTATTGATGGTACATTTCAGCTCATCGAAGTGGACTTACAACCTGCGGAAGCTACGCCAATACCATTAGTATCCAATGTTCGGTTTATTGAAAAGTTTGAAGAAATTGCACCGGACACTTGGCATCCTGTATTCCTAAAGTCTCAAGGAGCAGTAAATGCTGCTGTGATTAAAGGAGTTATTGAAGTGGGGTTATCTCTTCAAGCAACAACAATATTCACCGATATTCAACTCAACACAAATATTGATGATACAATATGGAAAAAAAACAGAGTAGTTATTGCAAAAAATGCCGATTCATTACAATCTGAATATTGGTCAAGTAATACTGTCGAAGAATTATCAGAAGAAGAAAAATCATATTATGCAAAAAATGAATCTAAAAACCTTGAAAATATAAAAATCCAGAGGAATAATCCAACTGTTCCCAATCTTGAATTTCAACCGATTTTTGACTTCAACAGAGTGAGTGGCGTCACCACAGGCATTGCATTTTCTTCTGAAAAAATTGACAACACAATCATTGCTGTTTCTCCACAATAC
The DNA here is from genome assembly GCA_017302855.1 of Candidatus Kapaibacterium sp. GTDB lineage: Bacteria > Bacteroidota > Ignavibacteria > Kapaibacteriales > UBA961 > UBA2353. Next base: position 2,536 of record JAFLBY010000134.1, on the reverse strand, counting down.
AGTTTCGCTCTAAAAGACTTATTAATTGACAGTAAAGTACAATACTATTTTGACTCTTCAAGAAAATACTCTGCTTTTGTTAAGGCATTTTCTCACATACAATCTGTCGGACAGGACAAAAGTGTTTCCCCGTTTATCAATACTTTAGGTGCATTAATTCTCGGTAATGATTATTATGATTGGTATAAACAAGATGGTTGGGCATTGGGCTTATCGGGTGAGGTATTTTCTATAAAAAGCACATTGGAGATTACAGAATCTCGTGATTTTACAGATACACTTAAAGTGAAACGATCTTTATTTGCCGGAACTGAATGGCGAAGGAATCCGGCTATTGACAATGGCGCATATCGCACCGTACAACTTACATTACTGTATGGTTCTGTGTCATTGCAGCAAACGAGTAATTTTCAATTCAGTATTGAAACGCAGGGATTGTTTGGGATGGAATATACGTCTTCACGGAATTTTCAACGTTATATTATACAGTCACAAACATATTCACCTTTATTTTCTACCGGATATAATCCAATTTCATTACGCACCGTAATATCTGCAGGAATAGCAAATGGTGATATTCCCTTTCAATATCGGCTTCGATTGCAAAATATACTTACGCCTTTTGCTCAATTCGGCGGTATGTATTCTGCTCCGTTAGGACTGTACAATGGAACAGAATTATTTCACATACAGTCAGAAGTTAATTGTACTGATTTATGGTGGCGAGTTTTAGGGCTACCACTATTTGAAAACAGGGGTATAGAGCTCTATCTCGGTGGGGGCTTAGCTTTACTTGCTAAAAACACACCCGATTCACGATCAACATCAACACGAACACAACATTATAGCGAAATTGGTTTTGGCTTAGGAAGAATTCCTACATTTTTTAGTGATGTACTATTTTTACGTTGTGATATTCGTGCAGGTATTGGTCCATTAGCATCAGGTAATATCGGATGGGGACTCGGCATCACCTTACCAATGTAATTGACATTATTCATCACTATTAAGAACATACATGAAAACACTATCTATACTCGGCTCAACAGGTTCCATCGGTTCACAAACATTAGATGTCATTTCTCGTAATCGTAATGACTTTACGCTTAAATACTTGACCACTAATTCACGTATTGATATTTTAGAGAAACAAATACAAACATACTCCCCTATATCTGTTGCTATTGCAAATGAAAAAGCATATAAAGAATTTTGCCAATCAACAGCATTTAAAGGTACAATACTTTGTGGAGACGAGGGAATTATACAAGCGGCATCAGATAATAATGACATTGTCATGAGTTCACTAGTTGGTTTTTCGGGTGTTTTTCCAACCCTTGCAGCTATTCGAGCAGGTAGTACGATTGCCTTGGCAAATAAAGAAACCTTAGTAAGTGCGGGTGAAATCATTATGAAAGAGGCACATATCCATAATACTTCTCTTCTTGCCGTGGACAGTGAACATTCCGCAATATTACAATCAATAGTCGGAGAAAACATTGAAGATATAGAAAAAATAATACTTACTGCGTCCGGTGGTCCATTTCGTACAATGGATAAAAATTTATTTTCTACCATAAAACCGGAAAATGCATTAAAGCACCCGAATTGGACAATGGGAGCAAAAATCACGATTGATTCAGCCACATTGATGAATAAAGGATTTGAAGTTATTGAAGCCCATTGGTTATTTTCCATGCCGGCAGAAAAGATAGATGTTATTATTCATCCCCAAAGTATTATTCATTCGATGGTTCAATTTAATGATGGCAGTATTAAAGCCCAATTAGGTACGCCCGATATGAGAATCCCAATAGCGTATGCTCTCTATTTCCCACGACATGGGCATTTCGATTTTCCGCGTTTAGATTTTACAATGCTTAAGAATTTAACATTTGAACAACCCAACACCGACACATTTCCCTGTTTGCGTTTTGCGTATGATTGTTTGAAGAGGGGTGGCACAGCACCTGCAATTCTCAATGCTGCTAATGAAATTGCTGTGGACCATTTTCTCCGTCATGCTTGCTCTTTTACTGATATTTTTCGATGCATAGAAACAGCATTAAATCATATAGAAATTATTGACAATCCTTCATTGAATGATATATCAGATGCAGATAAAGAAGCACGATTATTCGCAAACTCTTTATTAACAACAGTATGACCAACATTACTAATAATTGGCATCAAGTACAAAACGATGTACATAATCACGCTTTACAATGTGGAAGAAATCCGGAAGATATTATTATCCTTGCTGTTTCAAAAACTCATTCAACAGCAATCATTAGCGAAGGAATAAAAGCGGGCATACAATATTTTGGTGAAAACTATGCTCAAGAATTTCGTGATAAATATTCAGAAATATCTCTCTTACCAATACAACAACCCTCTTGGCATTTTATAGGACATATTCAAACGAATAAAGTAAAATATATTGTTCCTTTTTGTTCACTTATTCACACTGTGGACTCTGTTCGTCTCGCAGAAGAAATTGGTAAAATATCAAAAAAAAACAATCGAAAAACTTCCA
>JAFLBY010000133.1 GCA_017302855.1 Candidatus Kapaibacterium sp. | reverse complement strand
AATCGGGGCAAGACCTATGCTATGAGCTATGTAGGCAAACAAGAGACAAATAGACAAAGCTAAACCTAATTTTGCACCCGAAGATTTATTGATATTGGACATGAAACGTGCTATTGGAATTCCAACATAACGACCTAAGATTAAACCTCCAACCAAAAACAACAAAGAAACTGTTGCAACGCGAATTACTTCCATAATGTCAAATTGACCGGTTTTAACGATTGATTGGACTACCGACAATATCATAAGACCTATAATATCGTCAATAACGGCAGCACCGAGAATTATTCGCGCTTCTTTAAGATGTAATGCTCGTAAATCTTTGAATACTCTTGCAGTTATACCAACAGATGTTGCAGTCAATGTTGCACCGAGAAACAACGAGGCGTGTGCGATGTTTTGCGGACTTCCTTCTGTGAATATGAGCGGTCCGACGATATACGAGCCAATCACAAATGGAACAATCACACCCACTAGTGCCACAAGAGTTGCACGCAACCCGACTTGCTTCATCGTATTGATATTTGATTCCAAACCAACCTGGAACAACAGAATAACAACCCCTAATTCTGCGAGAAATCGTAAGGTGTGATCTTGTTTCATTGGCTCAAAGAAATCAATGGAAACCAATGAGAGATTGCCGAGTAATATACCTACAGTCAATTCGCCAAGTACTGCAGGTAAACCAAACTTTTCGACGATACTCCCTAATTTTGATAACAATAGAATAATTGCAATCCATAGAAATGTGAATGCAAATGCTCCATGCCCATCATGGGACATGCCATCTGCAAAGAGTGCTTGTGTTAAAGATATGGTTATGAGAACCGGTAGAATTATCGTCGTGAAATAACTTTTCTTTGTCATAAGTATATAATCATTGTGCAATAGAACATAGATACAAGTTACTACAAAAAAATGAGAAAAAAAAAGTTCGTATCTTTGCTTCATGACGAATAAAAATCAACCTATCGGAGTCTTCGATTCCGGCATTGGAGGACTAACAGTCCTTAAACATTTACGAAGAATGATGCCAAACGAGCGTTTTTTATATCTTGGCGATACGGCTCGGGTTCCTTATGGCAATAAATCCAAAGAAACTATACAGCTTTATGCACAGCAATGCGCCGGTTTTTTAATGGCTAAGAATGTAAAACTTATTGTAGTAGCATGCAATACAGTGTCAGCCAATGCCCTTGATGAGGTGCAAGACTATGCATCAGTTCCTGTGGTTGGCATGATAGCGCCTGCAGCACGTGGAGCTTTACAAGAATCATTGAATGGCAGAATAGGCATTATCGGTACCAGGGCGACAATTGGCAGCAATGCATATCAAGATGCTTTGCGGATTTTCCATACTATGGTTCCAACACCTCATGTTCAGTTACATGTCACAGCACAATCGTGCCCGCTTTTTGTTCCATTAGCGGAAGAAGGCTGGCAACATCATAAAGCTGCTGAGCTTATCGCTCAAGAGTATTTGGGTCCGATGATTCATGACAAAATAGATACCTTGATAATGGGTTGCACTCATTATCCTCTCTTGCAAGATTTATTCTCAAGAACGCTTTCTGATGTCAAATTGATTGATTGTGGCGAATATGCAGCAAAAATTTCGCACGAGATCTTGACGCAATCAAATAACTTGAGTGCTACTATGTTGCCAACACATATTGAGCACACAGAGTATTTTATTACTGATACGACTCCAAACTTTTCTGTCATAGCCGAAGAATTCTTGGGATATCCGGTTCCACAACCACAAAGGGTTACTATTGAACCGAACGATGCATTACCAATTTCGACCGATATCAACAGTTCAGAGTTTCGTTATGGATAACAATGAATTACTCACAGAGTTGCAAGAACGATTAGATCTCGTTTCAACAAAATATGCACGTAGCTTTCTTCAAACAGTGGATATGCTTGTTGAAGTTGTTACAATGTTCGACCGATATCATGAAAATAGTCATGTTGCATTTGTTGGTGAAAAATCGGCAGCCGTCGCACGTGCACTTATGTTGACCGAACGCGAGGTTTTTGAAATCGAAACAGCCGGTTACCTTCATGACATAGGAAAATTTTCATTACCTCCACAATTTTTATCGCAACTTTCTTCGGAGCTGAATTCTTTTGACTTTAAGCATTATGCCTCGCATGTGGAAACAGGGCAGCGCGTTTTGAGTATGCATGAAGGAATGCTGTCAATAGCACACATTGTTGGGCAGCATCATGAACGATATGATGGCATGGGCTTTCCTGCTAAAAAACGCGAACATGATATACATATAGGAGCACGTATTATCGCTGTAACTAATTTTTATCATAACATTATGTATAAAATGCGAGGGTCAAGGCATGAAGCATATTCCACTCCCCCTCCGCAAATGCAACAAGAAGCAATAACAGTAAAACATGCGCAAACCATGACCTTGGTTAATAAAAGAGCCGGGTCGATGTTCGATCCCAAAATCGTGGCTGCTTTCAATGCGGTTATGGAAAATGAGAGAAGACAATTTGCCGGCAAATCTTTTATGAGAGTAATGATAAATCAGTTAAAACCGGGTATGAGGTTAGCTGAGGATCTGCGTACTTCATTCGGATTACTCATTGCATCACAAGGCGATTTAATAACAGCTTCAACAATACCAAAATTAATTCGATTTGCAGAAAACAAAGAAATTTCCATGAAAATTTTAGTAGTAGTTTAACATTATGATTGTTTTTATATTCCGTAAATTTTTATATATGCTGGTGGTATTACTTGGTGTAATAACATCTTCGTTTATAGTCAATTATGCTCTTCCCGGTGACCCTGCCCGCGTAATGCTCGGTCAAAGAGCTGACGAACAATCCGTCATAGCTCTTAGAAAAGAACTTGGGCTTGATCGCCCTAAAATTGTTCAATACTTTGACTATATTGGAAAAGTATTCAAAGGTGATCTTGGAAAATCTTTTACTACGAATAGAAAAATTGTCGAAACATTACAAGAGCGATTTCCGGCGACAGCATTATTAACTATTTCTGCTCTCCTATTTTCAACGATTTTAGGCATATTCATCGGGGTCGTAGCCGCTTTGTATCAAGGAAAATTTCTTGATTCCGGAGTTATGGCGATAGCACTGTTTGGTATTTCAATGCCATCTTTTGTTCTTGGTTTACTCTATTTATTGGTGTTTGGAGTAGTTCTTGACATTCTCCCTATTTCCGGTTATATTGATCGGGGCTGGAATCATCTGATTTTACCGTCAATGGCTCTTGCACTACGTCCATTATCCATAATTGCACGAGTTACAAGAAGCAGTATGATTGATACATTGAGTCAAGATTATATCAGAACAGCAAGAGCAAAAGGTCTTTCTGAGTTTACTACGGTTGCTCGTCATGCGTTGCGAAATGCACTTAATCCTGTTATTACAACAGTAAGTGCATGGTTTGCCGGGCTTTTAGCTGGTTCTTATTTTATCGAATACATTTTTAATTGGCCCGGCATTGGCATGTTCACCATAGACGCAATTCTTAAACTCGATTATCCCGCAATACAGGGTTCTGTGCTATTTGCAGCAATAATATTTGTTCTTGTCAATTTTATCGTTGATGTTTTATATGCAGTTGTCGATCCTAAAGTAAAATTGAGCTAAATATATGAAAACTGAAAATAGTAATTCTAAAAGTCTGACTCGCCATGCTTTACAAAAATTAATTAAACACAAAGCAGGTATTACCGGAATTTTTCTCATTTTAATATTGGTAATAGCAGCGGTCTTTGCGCCACTGTTTACTTCGTTTGATCCAACAACCCAAATATTAGAATATTCAGTAAAACCTGTGGGATTTGTTGGTAATTTGATTCTCAAGAATAATCCATCCACGCCCCATACTCCAATCTATGTCCCAATCCTCTCTTACAAAAAACAAGGTGATTCCTTAAGATATACAGACATTTCAGAACGCAGTGTATCTATTCATGTCAACCAATTATGGCGCACAGAAGAAAATGAGTGGCATATAACTCCAACGTATTATCTTGGAACAGATAATTTCGGCAGGGATTTATTCAGCCGTCTGCTGTATGGAGCGCGAATCAGTTTATCAGTAGGCGTAGTGTCTGTCCTGATTTCATTAGCAATCGGTATAGTATTGGGTTCTTTAGCCGGATATTATCGAGGATGGGTGGACAATGTGATTCAGTATATCATCACGGTTGTTTGGTCTTACCCGACAATTCTGCTTGCAATACTCTTTTCATCATTAATTAAATCTGTGGATACATTATTCGGTTTTACACTCAATGCTTATTGGCAAACATTCATAGTTATTGGTATTACCGGATGGGTAGAAATTGCCAGAATAGTGCGTGGTCAGTTTTTTTCATTAAGAGAAATGGAATATGTAGAGGCAACAAAAGCATTTGGATTTTCCACATTCCGAACTATTTTCATTCATATTTTACCAAATGCATTAGGACCTATAATCGTTGTAGCAACAGCCGGAATAGCCAGCGCAATCATCACTGAAGCAAGTCTAAGTTTTTTAGGTTTGGGAATACAAAAACCGGAACCATCTTGGGGAATACTTATTCAAGACGGTTATGGATATATCTTAGCTCGCTTAAATTGGGGGCTCACAATTTTCCCAAGTATTGCTATAGGTTTGGCTGTCTATGGATTCAATTTATTGGGTGACGGACTGCGCGATGCAGTTGATCCCAAATCAATACAAAGATAAACAATGAAAAAGAAAATAGTCTTTATTCTGGATTCAGACAAATATCATCGAAGCAAATTTAAGCGAGTGATTGAGAGTATCTCCGATTTAGAAGTACGCGAATTTGAATCGTCATTACTTATGCTTCATGTAATGAAAACATTTATACCGGATATGATTATTCTTGAACTACAAATGCCTGTAGTTAATGGACTATCCGTTTTGCAATATCTTCGAAGCCAAGAAGAGACAGCAACTATGCCTATTGTCATTTGTACAAATGACTATTCTATCGAATCAAGAAATATCGCCGATAGCTTAGGTCATAACGGGATTCATTATCAACCAATTCAAGATGTTGATTTTATGAAAACTGTTCAAGCCATAGTTAATAATTATGACTCAATTCGTGAACATAATGCAGAGTTTTTAACAGTTTCAAAAAGTCAACCACAAAGGATAATGTCTGTTGATGATGAAATGGCAATAAGACTTATTTTTAGGAATATTGTAACACATAAAATGCAATTGGATTTTATTGATTTCAGCAATCCGATTGCCGCCCTTGATTATATTCAATCACCAAATCTCGAACACATAGATTTAATTATTGTTGACATGAAAATGCCGGATATGGACGGGGTTACATTTTTAAAAAAAATAAGAGAACTAGAGCATTGTAAACATATCAAAGTTATTGCATGCACAGCAGAAAATGACATTACAACCATTCAAGAATTTTTAAAATTAGGCATTGTTGATTTTCTTGCTAAACCCTTCGATCAGGAAGTTGCTCTTAAGAAAATTACGAATGCTATCTATTGCTAATATTATGTTTATAGAGTCAATTGATTCAATAGTAAAAAACAAAAAATTTCCTCCGGTGCTTTTATTGTTCGGGAAGGAATACTTTCTTAAAGATGAAGCCATCGCACGTATCATTGAGGCGGCAACAGAAGGCATAAACAATGATTTTGACATAGAAACCGCAGATGCCGAAAACAACTCACAAGAACAAATTGTTGCAATGGCGTCAGCATTCCCTTTTGTGTCAGACCGACGAGTTGTGATTGTAAAAAATGCCGAAAAGCTCACAATCGCTAAATCCAAAAAGAAAGAGGATAAAATTCCTGCTATTGTCAAGTATTTACAGAACCCATCCCAAACTACCTTTTTATTGATGATTGCCGACTCAACTGAGTTAGATGATCTGACAACCCAATTGCGCAATAATCGAACGAAAGAAAAGGCGGAAAAAAGATTAACGAATCTGAAAGAGCCATTCAACACCATCGTTAAACATCATACTGTCATAGAATTTGGTTCACTCTATGAAAGAGAAATCCCGAATTGGTTAGCAAAAAGGGCTAAAATTGAAGGTAAAGAGATTTCACCGGAGGCAATTGATCTATTAGTTGCTCGAGTAGGTACTTCACTGCGTGAATTGCACAATGAGTTGCAAAAAATTATAACATATTCACCCGATAAAAAGAAAATTTCATTGGATGATGTGATGAATATTGTTGGACAATCACGTACATATAATATTTTTGAATTACAAAAAGCAATTGGCGAAAGAAATTTACCTCGCGCCATTGATATTACATTACGAATGGTGTCGGCGGAGCGCAATGAGATATTAATTATTACTATGCTCACACGGTATTTTCTTAGCTTATCAAAATTATTAGAAGCATCGGCTACAACTTCGAATCCAATGGAGTTAAGTCGTTCTGTAGATATCAACTCATATTTTATTCCTGATTATATTGCGGCTTTACGTCGTTACTCCCCTGCTGAGTTAGCAAAAGCGTTCCTTGCTTTACGTGAAGCTGACATTGCCTTAAAAACGTCAGCCGGTCACACTCACGCCATTATGCAAAAGATGGTTTTATCTATCGTTGGGGTTCATTAATGTTCAAACTGATTTACAAATGCGTATTTTCATTTATTCGGTTGGCAATGCCTTTGCTCAAAAGGAAATTCCCAAAACTCAAAGAGCGCGAACAATATGCAGCCGACGCTTTTACATCTATACAAGAATTACGCAACAGTTACCCAAATCAGACCTTATTCTGGATTCATGCAGCATCAACCGGCGAATTTGAACAAGCGAAACCCGTTATAGAACAATTGAAAGTAATGTATGCTGAATGTATTGTGTGCGTTACTTTTTTTTCTCCCTCCGGCTACAATGCCCATAAAAATTATACATTCGCTGATTGTGTATGCTACCTTCCATTAGATACCGGTAACAATGCAAAACGATTTATCGAAACACTTGCTCCTGTTTGTGCTATTTTTATCCGCTATGATTTGTGGTTTAATTATTTATATATTCTCAACAAAAAATCTATTCCGACATTTTGTATATGTACAACTCTATCATCGTCAATCCCAAAGAATTATTTTTACACACTGTATGTACGAAAGGTATTCGAATTATGCACTAAGGTTTATACAGCAAACAAAAATGAATACGAGAAAATTAGACAATATTACCCCACGGTTGCTGCTGAGAACTCTTCTGATACACGTTTCGATCGTATAAGTTCAATTGTGGATCATCCGAAAAATTTACCCTTATCGAAAGAAGATTTTCCTTCTCAGAAACCAATCATTATTGTTGGAAGTTCTTGGCGTGAAGATGAGCATTTATTTTTCCAAATGTATGTTAGTGATAAACATCAAATACCGTTTTCCCTGATTATCGTACCACACGAACCGACCCATGATCATGTACATCAACTTCGTACAATGTTTACTTCCTGTGTTCTATGGAGTGAAATAGAGAATAATGCGGATAGATATAAGAGTCAAGCACCTTCAATAATAATCGTGGATTCTATCGGAAAATTATTACAGATTTATTCCTTAGCAGATGCAGCATATATAGGCGGTGGTTTTGGTGCGGGTGTCCATAGTTGCGCAGAGCCTGCCGGTTATGGAATTCCTTTATGCAGTGGAAAAAAAATTGATCGCTCTCCGGATGCAATTGCCTTAAAAAAAGAAAAAGCTCTCACATTGATTGAAAACACTCAAGAATTGCGACAATGGATTTCGATTATTGTGTTAAACAAAGAAGCAAGATTACGTCGTGGTTTTTATGCAAAAAACTATATTAACACTCGCAGAGGTGCTTCAAGCCAGATTACTTCGGACATACAAGAGATAATTGCAAAACACCAACCTTTTACTGAATCTGCTCAATAAAAGTGCCTGCGCGTGCATGTGTTTTTTGAGTGACAGCATTACAAAATTCATCAATCATGGAACATGGTATATCACAATAGATCTCAATAATATCGCGATAATCGGCTTCATGAGAAACTGCATACGTCTCAAGTAATGACTTCACGACTCCTATGTCTTCATACATACACATCACGCGAACTTTTGTTGTTTTATAGACAGGTTTTTTATTACACAATTTTAAAACTTGTTCGGCTGCATCAGAATAAGCACGGGACAATCCGCCGACACCTAATTTTGTGCCGCCATAATATCGGGTAACAATTAGCAATACATCACTTACTTCATATTTTTGCATCATAAACAATATGGGTTTACCGGCAGTACTATTCGGTTCGCCATCGTCAGAGAAACGGAAGTCCAAACCGCCTATCCCTAAGCGATAGGCATAGCAATTATGCGTGGCATCAAAAAACTCAGACCTGATATGAGCAAGGCGTTCCAAAGCACTTTCTCGTGTTGTTACAGGGACACACGTTGCTATAAATCGTGAGCTATTTACACTAATTTCTGCTCGATATTCTTCATTAACCGTAAAATACGTATCTTTACTTTCTGACACTAATCTACAACCTTATGAATATTGGTATTGTATGTTATCCCACTTATGGTGGCAGCGGCGTAGTAGCAACTGAACTTGGTAAAGCACTCGCTCATCGGGGCCACCAGATACATTTCATTACATACGCGCAGCCGATGCGTTTAGACCGATTTCAAGACAATTTGTTTTATCATGAAGTCGAATTACCCAATTATCCTTTGTTTGAGTTCCAGCTTTACTCTCTTTCTTTAGCAAGCAAAATTGCAGATGTAGCACGTTTTGAAAACTTAGATATTGTTCATGCACATTATGCCATTCCTCATGCGGTCAGTGCTTATCTGGCACGTCAGATATTAGGTAGCGAGACAAAAATGAAAACAGTCACAACATTGCACGGCACGGACATCACGCTCAATGGATTAGATCCGAGTTTTCTTCCATTAGTCCGTTTTTCCATCGAGCAATCAGATGCAGTGACCGCTGTTTCGCGTTATTTGGCAGAAGCTACAAAGAACGGTTTCAATGTTCAAAGGAATATACATGTCATTAACAACTTTATTGATACAGACTTATATCAAAGACAGCCCTGCACGCCATTTAAAAGACAGATTGCGCCGGAGAATGAAAAAATCTTGATGCATATCTCAAATTTCCGACCTGTGAAGCGTGTAGCCGATACAATCCATATTTTTGCAAAAGTGCGCGATAAAGTTCCTTCAAAGTTAGTACTCATCGGTGATGGTCCTGAACGAATTGAATGTGAACGATTGAGCCGCGAGCTTGGCATTAATGAACATGTGCGATTCCTTGGTAAACAAACAGCTTTGCCGGAACTGCTCTCAAGTGCAGACTTATTCTTATTACCGAGTCAATCTGAAAGTTTTGGCTTATCGGCATTAGAAGCCATGAGTTGTGGCGTGCCCGTCGTAGCAACAAGCATGGGTGGCATTCCGGAAGTTATCTCGCATGGTGAAACAGGTTATATTGCTGAATTAGGCGACATTGACCGTATGGCAAAATATGCGGTGGAATTATTAACAAATTCAAAAAAATGGCAACTGTTTTCAGCAAATGCACGTGAAAAAGCAATTTCAAAATTTAAAACAGATATGATTGTTCCGCAATATGAGCAATTATATGAATCATTATTATAATTTTTATGTTATTTCTTCAATGAAAAAATTTTCAAACTACATTAACGGAGCATGGATTCATCGTTCCGACTCATCATTTTTTCAGAATATTAATCCTGCGGACTCACTTGATATCATAGGTGAATTTCCGGAATCTAATTCATCCGATATTGATGATGCAGTGAAAGCTGCTCAACAAGCATATAAACAATGGCGATTAATGCCTGCTCCAAAACGTGGCAATATTATTCGTAAAGCAGGTGATATTTTTGAAAGACGCAAAGAGGAGCTTGCTCGAATTATGACAAGAGAAATGGGTAAACC